>JAGBGB010000249.1 GCA_017936205.1 Oscillospiraceae bacterium | reverse complement strand
GGTGAGTCTCTGTAGGGGCGATGCTATGTCATCGCCCGGTAACACCGCAAAACGGTGTTACGCAAAAAAGTTTGATTTTTCTCGATTTTTTATTAAAAACAGGTGCATTTTACGTCATGGCGGTACCCGCCCTGACCGGGCGATGACACAGCATCGCCCCTACGGAAAGTGCGTATTTTGGTAGTATGTGCAGTTTCAAACAGTGCGATAAATCGGAATTTATTTTGCTTAGATAGAAAAAAACGACGATCCTTTTTTCGGGGATCGTCGTTTTTTGTAGGATTCGGGGGGGGCGCCTGCTATGGGCAGGGAGCCCTCTGCAGGCTGTGCCGAGGTGGCACAGCCTGCGTTATTCGGGTTTCGGGAATCACTTCCCCATCACTTCTCCACGGCTTCCATGAAGCGTTGGAGGACAGCTGCGAACTGAGCTCTGGTAGAAGGTGCGGTAGGCTGCAGGAGGTTATCTCCTGTGCCGACGATCAAACCATTGCCCACAGCCCATGCCATAGCCTTGCGTGCGTAGGCACTGACCTTGTCCTTGTCGCTGAATTGGTCATACTCGCCCTCCGTCAGGCGATAGCCCTTGAACTGACTGTAGCGATAGAAGATCGTTACCATCTGCTCACGGGAAATATCGTCCTCGGGTCCGAACTTGCCCTTGCCGTAGCCCTTGACCAGTCCGTTCTGACTTGCCCACTGCACTGCATCGTAGTACCATTCCTCTTCTGCGGTATCGAGGAAGGCATTCTCGCCGCTAACCGCCGGTCTGCCCTCTAAGTTGTACAGAACCTGAACCATCATGGCTCTGGACATGGAACCGTTGGGTGCAAAGATCCCGTGGGAATGTCCCTGCATATAGCCCTCCTCAATGACGAAGTCCGTATACAGGTGATACCATGCGGTGGTATCCAGATCCGTAAACGCCAAGCTGGGGCAGTCATTGATGCCATCGCATACAGGCACATTGACGGTAATGGTCACCGTGGTCACATTGCCTGCCTTGTCTGTCGCCACAATGGTGTGCTGTGCATTGTCTGCCGGGATCACGAAGGAATTATCTGTAAGGACAACCTCCCGACCGTCTACAGTCACGGTATCCAGATTCTCATCTATGACCGTAACCGTCTGATCACCGTAGTACACTCCGCCATCCTCAACGCCCAGGATCACAGCCAGAGTATTCTCTACGATCAAGCCGTCAGAGGAACGGTAGCTGATGTTCCCTGCCTGATCGAGGATCTTGGCATAGACCACACACTTGCTGTCCGGAGCAATGCTGATGCCGTCTTCATAAGCCGTCCACTGCTCCTTCAGTGCCATGACCTGTTCGGAAGTCAGGGCAGTATCAGAAACATAGTAGCTGATCTCCTTGATGCCGCTGCCTGTATCCTCTGCCTCAATGGTCACGGTCTGGGTCTCCTTGAAGAACAGACCGAAGGTAATGGTGTTTAGGAATTCCTTCCATGTGTTGTCCCCTACGGTCACTGCCGCCTGGGGAGCCGTCAGGTCAAGCTTGAGTGCCAGAGTGAACACATCTGTCATAGCTCCGTCATCCATGCGACGGATGCGGAACTTAGCCTCATAGCTGCCATCCTCGCTGAAGGCAAGCTGACTGTTCTCTACTGCTACCAGCTCATAGCCCTCGTTGGCTGTAAGGGTCACAGCAGATACATAGTAGCCCTCGTTGCCCTGAGTGCCCTGAATGCTGTATTCCTCAGCCTCCAAATAGGAGATGGTGAAGCCCATAGTCACAGAGCCGCTGTAGTCTCCCATGCCCAGAATCTGCACATAGGGCTCCGTGGCAGAGACCTCTACATTGTTGTGATAGGTCACCTCGTAGTCCTGACCTTGGATCAGCTGCTTTCCTTCATAGCTTACCGCAACAGCAGGTGTCACAGCCTCACCGGTGTAGAGCATATTTTCTACCGTTACCACAGCCTGTTCCAGACTGCAGCGTGCAGTGACCACAAGCTCACTGCTTGCCACGTCGGACACATTGGGTGCGGCACTGCCGTCACTGAGTAGGATTACCGTGTCCTCTGCCACAGCGTAAAGCGTATATGCCGTATTGATCTCCAAGCCGGGTACGGTCACAGTCACAGCCTGATCCGCAGACAGCTTTCCGCTGCCCATAATGGCACCGGGGAGATCAACCGACAGCAGAGCCTCAACGGTAGGTGCAGGCTCTCCTGCCTTCAGCACGGCGTAATGGTAGGTTCCCGCCTCGTTAGAGGTAATAGAAGCGGAGAAGCTGTTCCCGGTAACAGAAGCCATATCCACTGCCACAGTGACCACAGGGGCCAGAGTATCCACATGGATACCGTCAGAGCAGAGGTAGCTCACATTGCCGGCTCTGTCCGTAATGCGGACATAGAGGATCTGATCCTCGTTCTCCTTCAGGGTGGGCTTCTGAGACTCGGAGTAGAGCTCCCATGTAATGCCCGCTGCTTCCAGCTCGGTAACGCTTGCATAGGATGTTCCTGTAACAGCATACTCGATGCTGCTGATGCCGCTTGCATCCTCTGCAGTTAAGGTAGCCTCCAAGCTCTGAACCTTGTAGTAACCAAAGGTAATGGTCTCCAAGAATCTGCTCCATGTGGTCTCATCCAGAGTGATGCTTCCCGTAGGAGCCGTCTGATCGATCTGCAGACCGTAAGTGAGCACATCTGTCATGGCACCGTCGCTGATACGGCGAATACGGAAGCTCACCGTATGCTCCCCATCTGCACTGAGGGTGATCTGCGCAGTCTCACCGTCTACCACCAGCTCATAGCCGGGAGCAGGGATCACAGAAACATCAGAGCGGTAGAAGTCATTATCCCCCTCCACACCGGAAAGGGTGATCCAGCTCTCATGGAACTCCAGATAGCGGATCTCGAACTGACCGAATACGGTGCCGCTGTAGGAGCCCATACCAATGATCTCCACCTGTGCCTTCCGATCCGGGGTGGTCACATCCACATTGTTGCTGTATTCTCCAATGATATAGTCCGTGCCCTCCACCAGTCGAATGCCACGGTAC
The DNA here is from genome assembly GCA_017936205.1 of Oscillospiraceae bacterium. Taxonomy (GTDB): domain Bacteria; phylum Bacillota; class Clostridia; order Oscillospirales; family Oscillospiraceae; genus JAZOXB01. The sequence continues at coordinate 1,741 of JAGBGB010000249.1, read as the reverse complement.
AGAACCTCCACTTGGGTGCTGCGAGGCTGTCCGGTGTAGAGCTGATCTGTAGTAAGGACCTGGGTATAGCCGTCATTCAGATCCCGGATCTGCTCCCCGGTGAAGCCGAAGGCTGCACAGACGGAGTATTCTCCCAGATCATTGACTAAGAATCGGGCAATTACCATGCCCTCTGCATCGGAGGAGGTAGTCAGCTCGATGCCGGTATCCGTGTCGGTGATCTCTGCCTGTCCTTCTGCGGCAGTTCTGACCCAGTCTACCATACCGGCCTTGTTGATCAGGACGAAGATATCTTCCTCTGCAGGCGCTGCATTCTCGGGTCGCTTCAGCTTTGCCATAAGTCGCAGGGATTGGGTGCCCCCTGCGGTCATCTTGGTATTGGTCACATCGGTCTGACCGGCGAAGAGCAGGAGCTTATCAATGCTGCCCAGACCGTTGCTCATAACACTGACATCCTTAGAGGATTCATTGCCCAGAGCATCCGCCACCGTAATGGTCAGGTCGTGGGACAGGATGCTTCTGTCCAGTGTGATCTCTTGGGTGAAGGCACCCTCAGAATCGGTTTCAATAGGCTCGCTGCCTTCATACACTGCAGCTCCCGTAGTGTTATCCCACACGGTCAGCTTGGAGCCTGCATCGGTGATGCCGGAAATGCTCAGCTTACCCGTCCAGTAGTGGAACAGGGAGCCGTTTACAGGCTCTGCCAGCAGGAGTCGGGGGCCCTGCGTATCTACCGTGAACTGATAGACTGTGCGGATGCTGTCTCCATAGGCATTCTTACCGGTGAAGGTCAGCATATGGGTACCGTCCTTCAGCCCCTTCAGGCTGATATCAGCGGTCTTGGTCAGCTCCGGGATCTGTCCCTTCCCGTCCTCTAAATGACCGCCATCTAAGTACCACTTGCCCATGAAGGACTCTGTATCGGAGCTCAGGCGGAGGAGCAGCTCGGAGCTGCTGAAGCTCATCTGCTCATAGCTTGTTCCATCCCCTCGGGTGATGGTGCCCAGCAGACTGTTGCCACCGTTGAGAGAAGCCGCCGTCACACGGAGCTCCGTTCTCACAGGCTCACGGACAGTAACAGAAGCCGTCTTGGGTTCGGATACCAGGACACCGCCCCTTGCAGTATGCTTCCAGCGGCGAAGCTCAATGGTATACTCCCCTGCATCGAAGCCGGTGATCAGAGTGCTCTCCTTCCCCTCCTCATCCTCTACGGTCTGCTCGTAATGGCCACCGATCAGGTAGCTGTCCGCAAGCTGCGTAGAGGCAGCGGGAAGAATGGTTCCGTCCTCGCCGTAGGCAACGGGGCTGCCATCCTTGTACAGCAGGATCCCGGTCACACCGTTGACAGGATTCCCCTCTGCATCATAGGCGGTGAATTCATAGCCGTCAAAGTCCCCCTCAGAGGGCTCCACGGTAACTGCCACCTTGTAGTCCCCTGCGTTCTCAGCCTTGAATCCTGCAGGTGCAGCAGGCTGATCCGGGTTGCTGTAGGAGATCTCAATCTCCCCTTCGGAATAGTAGGTATCCGTATCCTCCGTAGCAATGATGCGGAGGCTGTAGGTGTCGCTGACCATGTGCTCAGGCAGCTCCAAAACCAGTGTCCGTTCCTCTGTAGCAAAGGGATCCTCTGCCCCACCTACCAGGTAGGACATGCCGGAGTTCTTGCCCTCTGCGAAGACAGTCAGATCTGTGAACTTCTCAAGCTGAGTACCCCCCAGCTCTACACTGACCTGTCTGCCCT
>JAGBGB010000248.1 GCA_017936205.1 Oscillospiraceae bacterium | reverse complement strand
GTCTCGGGAGCATAGATCACGAAGCCCTCCTCATTCCAAGCAAAAACCACATGATCCTGCTTCTCATACAGGGACAGGAGCTCCCTTGCCCGTGAGAGATCTGCAACGATCTCACTGTTACAGACCCCCTGGAACATACACTGCTGCTCCTCCTGTGTTTCCTCGAAGGCAGCGGAGCGGAGGCTGTAGCGGTCAATGAGCTTCTGGAATTCCAGCTTGACGAAGATCTCGTAGAGCTCCTTCCGATTGGGCTCACGGAGCATATTTTCCTCCGGGTGGAAGGAAATGGGCGCATCCCGACGAATGGTCGCCAGATCATAGGACAGGTATGCAGAGTCCTTCCCGTTGCTCAGCTTTTCAAAGAGCTTCCCCTTCATATTTTGAGGGGTCAAATTCTCATACACGCCGTCCAGCGTGGCATATTTCTTCAGCAGCTCCGTGGCAGTCTTGGGGCCCACCCCTGCCACACCGGGGATATTATCGGAGCTGTCCCCCATAAGGGCCTTCAGGTCAATGAGACGAATGGGCTCCATGCCGTATTCTTCGAAAAATACCTGAGGAGTATAATTCTGGGTCAAGGTCTGTCCACCCTGGGTGCGAACCAGCTTCACCGTCACCTGCTCATCCACAAGCTGCAGACTGTCCCGATCTCCCGTCAGGATCACACACTGACAGCCCTCTTGGGTGCAGATGCGAGACACGGTGCCGATCACATCGTCTGCCTCCCAGCCCTGACATTCATAAATGGGAATGTTCATGGCGGACAGCACCTGCTTCATGATGGGCATCTGCTGCGCAAGCTCCTCGGGCATACCGTGACGGGTGGCTTTGTAGCCCTCGTACTGCAGATGGCGGAAGGTAGGCCCGTGGAGGTCAAAGGCCACACAGAGGGCATCGGGCTTCTCCTCGGACTGGACCTTCTGCAAAATATTCAGGAAGCCGTAAATGGCATTGGTATACAGTCCCTCCCGTGTGGTCAGGGGACGAACACCATAATAGGCTCTGTTAATGACACTGTTACCGTCTAAAATCAGCAGCTTCATACTCTCTTCCACTTGGTACCCTGGGGGGTATCGATGATCTCAATGCCTCTTGCCTTCAGCTCATCACGGATGCGGTCAGCCTCTGCCCAGTTTTTCTCCTTCTTGGCAGCGGTACGGGCAGCAACCAGAGCATCGATCTCCGGATCCACTTCATCCTTAGGCTGTGCATCACGGAACCGCTTGGCAGCTTCCAGAAGATCCAGCCCCAAAACAGAATCAAAGTCTGCCAGTGCAGCCCGCTTGGTGGCATCGTTGCACTTGGCCTTCAGTACATCATACACTGCTGTGACCGCAAGGGAGGTATTCAGGTCCCCGTTAAGAGCCGTCTCAAACCGCTGCTTCAGGGCTGCAAATGCCTCCTGCTCCACCTCGCCACCCTCTTCCAGCGTGGCGATCTTGGCGATCAGCTTGTCATAGGTGACCTTGGCATTCTCAAGGTTCTCCCAAGAGAAGACCAAATTTCTGCGGTAATGGCTCTGCAAGCAGAACAGGCGGTAAACCAGAGGATCATAGCCCTTCTGCTCCAAGAGGGAGACTGTCAGGAATTCGCCCTTGGACTTGGACATCTTGCCGCCCTCGGTGTTCAGGTGATGAACATGGAACCAGTAGTTGCACCACTTGTGACCCAAGAACGCCTCAGACTGGGCGATCTCGTTGGTGTGATGGGGGAAGGCATTGTCAATGCCGCCGCAGTGGATATCCATATCTTCCCCTAAATGCTTCATGCTGATGCAGGAGCACTCAATGTGCCAGCCGGGATAGCCCACGCCCCAAGGAGAGTCCCACTTCAGAGCCTGATCCTCGAACTTGGACTTGGTGAACCAGAGGACGAAGTCATTCTTGTTCCGCTTGTTTGCATCCTCCTCAACGCCCTCACGGACGCCCACTTCCAGATCCTCTTCCTTGTGATCGTTGAACACATAGTACTTCTCTAACTTGGAGGTATCGAAGTACACATTGCCCCCTGCCAGATAAGCGAAATCCTTCTCGATCAAGGTAGTGACCATGTGGATATACTCGTCAATGCAGTTGGTAGCAGGCTCCACCACATCGGGAGTCTTAATGTTCAGCTTGGCGCAGTCTGCAAAGAAGGCATCGGTATAGAACTTGGCAATGTCCATAACGGACTTATTCTCCCGCTTTGCCCCCTTGACCATCTTATCCTCCCCGGTATCCGCATCGGAGGCAAGATGACCCACATCGGTGATGTTCATAACACGCTTGACGTTATAGCCCAGATACCGCAGTGCCTTCTCCAGCACATCCTCCATAATATAGCTGCGGAGGTTGCCGATATGGGCATAGTGATAGACCGTAGGGCCGCAGGTGTACATCTTGACAATGTCAGGATGATTGGGAACAAACAGTTCCTTCTTGTGACTCACTGAGTTGTACAAATACATATTCTAATTTCTCCTTTTCGAAAAAATATTTTTATAAGATCTGAAGTAAATTCCGATTTATCGCACAGTTTGATTTACCCCTTCGTAGGGGCGCGCATTGCGCGTCCGGTTCATGGCGGAACGGCATGAATACAAAAACCACCGAAAATGATGTTTTTTTCCAAAAATCGCAACATTTTTCACAACCACCAATTCTTGGTGGTTGTCGGACGCGCAATGCGCGCC
>JAGBGB010000247.1 GCA_017936205.1 Oscillospiraceae bacterium | reverse complement strand
CCGTGGGGAACGGCCTATGTGCCGTTCCGGGAACCATCCCATTCTATGCAGGTGAAAATATCGGGAACATAGGAAATTTTACGGCTCATTTCTTCTGAAAGCAACCTGTGAATTTCGATACCTTGCGGAAGGTTACACAGGCCGTTCCCTACGGTGTCGTACGACAGACTGTGCGATAAATCGGAATTTAGAAACGAAAACAATTGTGGTTGCTTCAAATGAGTGTTATTTTGAGGCAGCCTCTTGTATGATCTCACTTTGATGTAAAATGCAGTCACAAAATCGAGCAGTTCATATTCTGTCGGGCTTTCATTTTCTTCCAGCTGACATAGCCATAAATATCGTTGCGGGCTGTCTCACAAGCAATGTGATACAGCCCGTTCAAGCATTCTTCACCAAATCCCGTTTATCGCTCCGTTTGATCGATAAATCGAGTAGGATGCGCTTTAGCTCATACAAACGATGGTTTACGGCTAAAAAAGTTCCTATTGCATTTTCACGGGGATTTAGTATAATAAGAGCAAAAAGACGAAAGGAGAAGAATATGGAAAACTATGTAGGCTTCGCCCTTGAAAAGACCATGGAGCTTCTTGCCATCGACAGTCCTACCGGCTATACCGCAGAGGCAGAGGAATTTGTGTTGAAGGAATTCTCTGCTCTGGGCTTCTGCGCTAAGAGAACCACCAAGGGTGGCATTCTCATCGACTTGGGCGGAGAGGATGCAGAAGACGGTCTGCTGTTAGAGGCCCATGCGGATACCTTAGGGGGCATGGTTGCAGAGATCAAGAGCAATGGTCGCCTGCGGATCGTCAATGTAGGGGGCATGAATGCCAACAACGCCGAGGCGGAGAACTGCCGTGTGGTCACCAAGTTTGACGGCATTTATGAGGGCACCCTGCAGCTGTGCAATGCCTCCCTCCATGTAAACAGTGATTATAACTCCATCTCCAGAAAGTTCGATGTGATGGAGGTAGTTCTGGACGAGATCGTAGAATCAGCGGAGGATGTGAAGAAGCTGGGCATCGGTGTGGGAGACTTTGTTTGCTTCGAGCCTCGGAGCAGAGTGACCAAGTCCGGCTACATTAAGAGCCGCTTCTTAGACGATAAACTGTCCGTCGGCATCCTGCTGGGTCTTGCCAAGTATCTGTCGGACAACAAGCTGCAGCCCTCCCGCAGGGTCTATGCTCATGTGACCGTGTATGAAGAGGTCGGCCACGGCGGCAGTGCTTCCGTTCCCGTCGGAGTAACAGAAGCCATTTCCGTCGATATGGGCTGCGTAGGCAGCGGTCTGCAATGCACCGAGCGACAGGTCTCCATTTGCGCCAAGGATTCCGGCGGTCCCTACAGCTACGAGGTGGTCAAGAAGCTCATTGCCGCTGCCAAGAAGGAAAATGCCGACTATGCCGTGGACATCTATCCCCACTACGGCTCCGATGTAGAAGCCACCCTCAGCGCAGGTCACGATATCCGCCACGGGCTTATCGGCCCCGGTGTCTATGCCTCCCACGGCTACGAACGGAGCCACAAGGACGGCGTCCTGAACACCCTGAAGGTTCTGAGGGGGTATCTGTTCTAATGCTGGGAATCAGAAAACGCTACTGGATCGTAGCTCTGGCACAGCTGGGAGCAGGGCTGTTCTTCTACTATTTTGTATATGCTTATCAGTTTACCGGTGTCCTGCTGTGCGGTCTGGCTGCAGTCACCATGGCATTCGGTGCGCTGAATTTAGTCAAACGGGCGGTGTTTCGTATTATCTTTATTTGTCTGCTCATTGCCGCCTCCATTATGGCTGTGATCACGGGAACCAACATTCACAGCAGCAGCAAGGGCTCTGAGGATCCCAAGGCGGATTATGCCATCGTTCTGGGTGCCGGTGTCAACGGAAGCACCCCCAGCGCCTCCCTCCGTGAACGGATCCGTGCAGCAAAGACCTATGCCGAGACCTATCCCCAATCCATCCTAATCCTCTCCGGCTCTCAGGGCGAGAACGAGGAGATCAGCGAGGCACAGTGCATGTACGATTGTCTGGTTGAGGAAGGCATTTCCCCCTCCCGACTGTATTTAGAGGAAGCCGCACAGGATACCCAGCAGAACATCTCCCTGTCTCTGGAGCTGATCGAGGCTGAATTCGGTGAAACTCCGGAGCAGATCTGCATCATTTCCTCCGAATATCATCTGCTCCGTGCAGGCAAGCACGCCGAGGCTCTGGGCATTTCTCCCCTGCTCTACCCCGCACGGACAGAGAATCGCCTGTATTTCTGCAATATGTTCCTGCGAGAGATCGTTGCCATCTGGGCATATGAGTTGAGCTAAAAATTTTTTAAAGTTTTTTATTTTTTCACGGAACTTTTCTCAGAGGTCGTCGTCTATGTATGCGGATGGCACTTGATCGTACATCCCAACCGCCCACGGCGGTTATGAATAAACACGAAAACACAAAACGAAAGGAAACCACAAAATGAAGAAATTTATCGCCATGATGCTCTGCATCATCATGATCCTGTCCTTAGTCGCTTGCGGCAAGGACGAAGCAGAACCCACTGAGACCACCACTGAGCCCACCACCGAGACCACCGAGGCTCCCACCACTGAGGAACCCACCACCGAAGCTCCCACCGAGGAAACCACCGAGGAATTCGTCGAAGAAATCCCTGAGTTTGAAGTCTATGATTTCAAGTTCGTTGAAAGAGATGCTGATTACAACGAAATCGAGATTAAGCCCACCGAGCTCATGCTTCTGCTCCAGAGCCTCTACGATGACTTCCCCGCTGACCAGCGTCCCACTCCCCTGCATATTCGTGTTCTTTCTGCCGATGAGTACGAAATGAACTATCTTCCCACCGATATCGAGGGAATGGAAGTAATCGCCGCAGAGCCTCTCATGAGCGCTGTCCCCCATTTCACCTCTATTATCACCGCTCCCGAAGGAACCGACCCCAAGGTGATCACTGATTATATCGATAACAACATCGATCCCGAACTTCGCTCCAAGTGGTGCAGTGCTGCTGCAGAGACCTATGCACATGTCATCAGCGGCAACAACATTCTCTTTGTAATGGGAACCAACGACTTTGTGGCTCACGCTGTAGACGCCTTCACCGCAAAGACTGCTCAGTAATATCTACCAAAGAAGATTCGTGTATTCAAAAGCCGAGAGTTTTCCGCTCTCGGCTTTTGGAATAAAATGCAAGTATCCCCGTACCCATGATAAAAATAATATGAAAGGAAATTAAAATCATGATGAAACTGCTTGCATCACTCCTCTGCATCGCACTGCTCCTGTCCTTGTCCGCCTGCTCCACCCCCACGGAAACCGAATCTCCACCGCTGCCCAACACAAAAGAGACCACGCCCGAAGTACCCTCCGATGAGCTCCCAACCGAAGCGAAGGAATATCCAACCATTTTTGAGCATCTCAAGATCATTGATGATGGCACTTACATTACCGCAGAACCAACTGAGGATGGGCTCTTTCTGCAGAGCCTGTTCCAAGGCTATCCTTCCTCGCAGCTTCCCGGAGTCTTTCAAATTTTCGAGCTTGAAGAGGATGCCTACGAATATGAAGTCTACACATCATATTGCGAGGGCATGACTGCCACCAAATGTTTGCCCACCATAGTTTTACCCTATCATATCGTCCTCCTCACAGTACCGGACGAAACGATGGTTCCTCAGATCCGGAAGGAAATCGAAGAAGAGGCAGACCCAAAGCGTTTTATTAGCTCCATTGCTGAAAGCGTCTGTATCGTCTCCTCCGGTAACAAGATCCTTCTTGCCATGTGCCCGTCGGATCTGGCTCGCCATTTGGGGGAAAAATTCTCTGAAGCTCTGCCAGGTGCTGAAATGTCCATGTTCTACGGTTTATTCCAATATGAGTACCTCGCCCAGCCTGAGGACGAAAACATGGATCTTGTCGAGCCCTTCGAGGAAGGGGAATTCATAGAAACACTCCATTCGGGCTTCTACCATATAAAGATGAATCCCTTCCTTGCGATCTTCAAGAGTCCTGTTGATATGTTTGAGCTTTACACCACCATCCCCTATGAAGAGGGAATGGAAGCAACCGTGTGTACGCAACACTTAGAAAACTCCCCTCATCAGGTAGTCGTTCTGACTGTACCTGAGGGCTCTGATGCAGAAGGAATTTGTAAACATATCCGTGAAAATGCCAATCCCAAACAGTGGATCGATTTTGAAGCCGAAAAGGTCGCTGTTGAGGCTGTTGGTAATACCATCCTCTTCGTCATGTCCCATGCAGATCTCGCCGACCACATCGTAGCTCAATTCCACAAGTATATGCGTTAAGCATATTCCAGTCTATAGCCCCATCGAAAACGGGTCTGCCTCACACACAGTGAGACAGACCCTGCCATTTTGTTTACCAAATTTCGATTTATCGAACTGTCTATCGTACGCAACCGTAGGGAACGGCCTGTGTGCCGTTCCGCAAGGTATCGAAATTCGCAGGTTGATTTCAGAAGAAATGAGCCGTAAAATTTCCTATGTTCCCGATATTTTCACCTGCATAGAATGGGATGGTTCCCGGAACGGCACACAGGCCGTTCCCTACGGTGTTGTACGTAACACT
>JAGBGB010000246.1 GCA_017936205.1 Oscillospiraceae bacterium | reverse complement strand
GTGCAGGAAAGGGGCGTATTGCCTTCATAGATCTGCACGCTGATCACGCTCCGCAGCTCCGCTGCAAGGAGCCCGTCGAAGGAGAAGGCACACAAGCCTGTCTGGGGATTGTACAGCTCTGCATTTGCGATTACAGCAGTTTCTGTCTGACCGGAGATTCCAAGGTAGCTGATATGGAGCCTCAGATCTTCTGTTTTGCCGGAATAATTTGTGGGATCAAATACAAATTTCAGGGTGACCTTGGAGGCAAGATCCAGAGACTTCCCTGCCCATGTAAGAGGAGCATTGTCCAGATCGTTGCGGATCCGATTGTTGTTGCCAAAGGTGACAGTATCCGGATTGCTGAGATATGCCTTATGAACCACCGTCATAGCAGCATCTGCAAGGGCATCTGTGCGGTAGCCCTTGAAAATCTGAGCCTTGGATCCGTAACGGAGCAGCTCTGCACATAGATGCTTCAATGCTTCGGGGCGTTCAGTGTGGTTCATCTGAGCGTAAGCGTAGGTAGCAATGCTGTATACATCCACAGGGGAGCAGTAGGGCTGTCCGTCTTTTGTGCCGTAGATCACAGAGGAGATCCTGTCATTCATCTGCACAGCGGTTAAGCCTGTTAAAGTGAAGTAGTAATAGCTTCCCTGCTCCACGGGCTGCAGTTTGACTGTGATAGTGCCTGTCTTGGAATTGCCCTCATAGGTGTCGATCATAGTTTCCAGATAAACGGTGCTCAAATCAAAGTCTGCAAGCAACGACTTTTCCACAGCAAAGTTTACAGAAATATCACTTGCCAAATTCAGGGTGTGATTGATTTTCAGGCTGTTGTCTAGGATTGGCTCCTTAATATCTTCTTTTCCACAGGAGCAGATACCATTTGTGAAGCTGTGAGCCTCAGTCTTGCTATAGCCGCAGGAGCATTCTGCCTTATGCTGTGCCTCATCTATCTTTGTATAGGCATAGCTATGGGCAACAGGAGTAAAGATAGGTTTTACAATCAGATCCCGGGTGATATTGGTCAGCTCCTGATCCCAACCGGTAAAGCGATAGTGATAGTCTGCATCATAAGCCTTCACAGGAGTTTCGCCGGTATAAGTTGCAGTCTCTCCCTTGGGAACCATCTGCTCCTGCAGGGTATTTCCACTCTCATTGAGGAAGGTTACGGTATACCCGGGCTCAGGCATAGCGGATTCAGGTCCCATATAGATATAATCCACAGTGATCTTGGCATAGGAGCCTTCCCGAGGGGCTTTGGTATAAACGAACCGCAGGCCCAAGGATTTCACATAGTCCAAAGTGCGATAGGCATCACTCAGGGTCATGTATATCGTTTGATATTCTCCATCCCTAATTGTAAAGGGGACAGAATTGGTATAATCATTTCCGGTAATGTAGTTGTTTTCAACAACGGAAACTAACTGCAGCTCCGGAGTCTTTCCGCTTTGAGCCACAAGGTTCTCCGTTTTGAATCGAACTGCAAGGATCTCCGCATTCGTAGGATCATAGGATAGAGCGTGCCTGCTTGTATTGCCCTCCCATCCGTATTTGCCGGACACACCGGAGGTTGCCAGATAGGCTCCATAGTGCTCATTGGATCCCAGAGTACCATAGTAGTCGCAGGAGGTATAGAAGCTGAGGGTTCCCTCTGCGTTATTCACAGAGAACAGATTACCTGCCTGATTGGTGCAAGCAGTTGCCCACGCAGGATTATCCTGACGGTCATAGTCGTGTCCTCCGTAGGCACCTTCTTGGAATCGGTCATTGGTGCCGTCGTTGCTGAAATCAAAGAGGAGGGATTCTGTCTTGGGGCCGATATAGATATAGTCTATGGTAGCCGTTCCTTCCCGGAGGTAGCCAAAACTGAAGCAAACACCCTTGATCTTGTCGAAAGTGGAAATCTTCTTTGAACTGAGGTCTATGGTCAAGGTTACATACTGCCCTTCCAGGCTTCCTCCGTCCAAACAGGCAGAATCTATGGTGAGCTTGATTTTTTCGTAATCCGGATTGCTTGTGTTATGGCTCCAATATTGGGCACCCTCTACCAAATAGTAAAGGTAGAGCCCGGGATCGTAGTTGCCGTTCTGCTTCGCATTGTCCAGCTTGAACCGCACTTGGAAAATCTCTGCCTTGACCGGATCAAAATTCAGGAAATTCGCCTTTGCGGTATTGGAAGACCATGCAAAATTAGCGGTAGCGTCGGAGGGCTGGAACAAGGAGGTGTTCTGACCGCTCTGGGTGGTCAGAGGCACTGTCATAAATCCATCGGAGACAGTCAGGCTCTTGTCAATGCGAGCAGTCGCCCACAGGCTTGGGTCAGAATAGTTCTTGTAGCCGTAGACCGTACTCTTATACTTTCCGGCAGTTCTGCTGTTGAAATCGAACATCAATTGATCGAAGGTCTGAGACACGAATTCTGCTTCATAGGTCCGACCCTTGTAGCCGCCGAAATCTACCTTCACCGTAATCTTTGAGGTGCCGCTGAGGGTCATTCTGGAATCGGAGCGGATCGTTTTCAGAGCACGATTGATGGTAATGGTTCCTGTTGTCAGCTTTTGAGTGGGATCACTGACGCAGAGGATGTACTTCCCGTCCTTCTCCTGAACCATAACGATCATGGGCTTGTCTACAGTAATGTCACCGTATGTTCCGGCCTTCCAGAAGACCATGGCAGTAATGCCCAGCTTCTTTTCCTTGACCACATGGAGAGAGGTAGTCGCCTTAACGATCTCTACATCCGGTGACCGGGTGTAGGCTTGAGTCTCCTCTGCAGTCTTTTCAGGCAGCATTACATAGCTGTACTGCCCATTTGTAGGCTTACTACCGTGGCTGAGCCACAGCTCGAAGAAGCTGTAGGCCCCGTTCTTCACTTTTGCAGACAGGCTGTAATGATTCCAATCATCATTGGAATCATTACCGTCTGCACTGGCTTGTCTGAAGGTCTTGTTCACATAGACCTGTCCCCCCTTGGGGAAATAATAGCCGCCGAAGCTATCTAAGTGTACCCACTCCGGATCTGTGTAGCTCTTAGGCTCAGAGAATTTCGTAGTTTCCTCCAGTAGAACACCGTCTACCCTAATATCCTCGGTTCCATAGGTGGTCACGCCATTTGCGGTGGTATTTCGGAAGAGAGCGCGATTATCCACATAGGTATTGACGGTAGTACTACGGGTAGTGAAATCAATATCCGTACCAACGCAGACGATTTCATCATCGAACATAAAGTAGGATTTTTTTGCGGTAAGGTCAGATGTAAGCACCTGCTTCTTCTTGTTCTGCTCCACATTCTCATCCGGTTGGCTGGAATTGTCAATATACGCAACCTCTGCCTTAGACTCAGCAGAGGACCAGCTATAGGCCTCGAAGTCCATTGCAGCGGTCACATAGCTGCCCGCCATCTCTACGCCACCTACGAAGGTAGCTGCATCCATGCCGTCCTTATTTTTATCCAGAGTCCATGTCTGCTTCTTGGTGGATGTGTTATAGCTGTAGGTCATACCGGGGAAATAAGCGTTCCGGTTGTTCCATGGCTGACGAAGGGTGCTGTCCTCCTCTGTGGTTCCGGGAATACGGTAAAGGTTTGCATATCTCTGATACAGCTCGCCGAACTGGTCGGATTGATAGGTGGTATCGTCGTTATAAACATACAGAGCACCGTCGCTTCCAAACCAGCCGTATCGGTTACAGCCGTTAATGCTCTCGGGAACCGCAATGCGGCTGGAGCTCATGGCAAGGGAAACGGTGTAGTCCTGCTGATGCTGCACCGCACGATCCCCACGGTAGCGCATCGCACCATAGATCCCCTCATCCACAGGAATGGTTTGCTCTACCAGAATATCCCTCAGGGTTTGGGCAAGGTTCACATCTGCCAGTGCTTTGGCATAATAGGTATAGGCAGCATGGGTTTCTTCGGCACTATCCTGTATGAGGGCAGAACGGACAAACTGCTTTAGTTTCAGATCCGATGCCGCATCAAAGGCTCCTACCAGCATCAAAGCACCGCTTATGGTATCTCTGCCGAAGGAATCCCCCATAAAGGGATAGCGCCCGTTAAAGGGAACCATGATCATATTCTTGTGCATGGTGGGCTTAAAGGTATTTATGATCCAATCTGCCATAACCTCCGCTCCGTCTAAGGCAAAGGCTGTGCCTGCCATGGCGGAGTAGGTATACATCATACGGTTCACAAGGACATCTGTGCCGTAGGTTCCCTCCATGGGCCAATATCGGTGGCAAATGTAGGTTCCATCTTCTTTAATGCCCTCATCCGTATCATAATGG
>JAGBGB010000245.1 GCA_017936205.1 Oscillospiraceae bacterium | reverse complement strand
TGATGCCCCTGATCGGCTTTGGTCTTGCCAGTACCTTTGCCGACTACATATGGAATTATGACCACTGGATCGCATTTATTCTCATGGCTCTCATCGGAGGGAATATGCTCCGTGAAGCCTTCCAAAAAGATGAGGACGAGGACGATTCCTTGAACGACTCCTTTTCCCCGAAAACCATGCTGCCTCTGGCGGTTGCCACCAGCATTGATGCCCTCGCTGCAGGGGTTTCCTTTGCAGTGACCGGCGCAAACATTTGGGTTGCCATTCTCTTTATTGGCATTACAACATTCCTCTTCTCCGCTATTGGAGTAAAGATCGGGAATGTATTCGGTATGAAGTATAAAAACAAAGCTGAAGCTGTAGGAGGCTTGATCCTGATCCTCATGGGACTGAAGATCCTGGTCGAACATCTGAGCGGTAAGGCATAGGAGGAATTATGGAACTTTGGGATGTATACGATGCAAATAGACAGCCTGTAGGCCGCAAACACCCTCGTGGCACACCCATGCGCAGCGGTGACTATCATTTGACTGCCTTTGTTTGGATCTTTAATCAGAAGGGACAGCTTCTACTGACCAAGCGTTCCCCACAGAAAATGGCTTTCCCCAACTTCTGGGCATTGACCGGCGGTGCTGTTCTGTCAGGAGAAGACAGTCTCCATGCTGCCTGCCGTGAGGTTCTGGAGGAAACGGGAATATTCGCTTTTGCATCGGAATTCCTACCTATTGATACCTATAAGAGGAAGAACTGCTTCTGCGACCTGTACTTCCTGCAGAAGGATGTTCCCCTGTCCCGCCTGAAGCTACAGCCGGGAGAAACCTGCGATGCCCGCTGGGTCAGCCGCAGAGAATTCGAGGAAATGATCGCCCATAAAGAAATCGCCGATCCGGATGTGCAATGCTACCATCAGTTAGGAGCAAAAACTGCACCCTATTTCCGCTAAGCTCAGTGCTCTCCGCTCCCATCACAAGGGGATGAAAAGGGCTTCGTGAAAGGAGTATCTGCTTATGATTTATACGGAACAGACCAAGAAAGCACTCTGTCTCTGCTTTGAAGCGCACAAGGATCAGGTAGATAAAACCGGTGTCCCCTATGTGTTCCACCCATTCCATTTGGCAGAGCAAATGGAGGATGAGGTAAGCACCACCGTAGCACTGCTCCATGATGTAGTGGAGGATACGGACTATACCTTAGAGGATCTGAAGGAAATGGGCTTTTCCCCGGAGGTCTTGGAGGCTGTAGCTCTCCTGACCCACGAGAAGCATGTGCCCTATATGGAATATCTGGCTGCCATCAAGCCCAACCCCATTGCCCGTGCCGTAAAGCTGGCAGATCTGGCCCATAACTCCGATCCAACCCGTCCTAACGAGATCACAGATTGGATGCGGAACCGCTGGGAACTCTACAAATCCGCCAAATCCTTCCTCACAGCCCCCTGAGAGCACAGACCACGCTCTGAATACTCTAACAAAATCCAAAGGAGCTATCTTGCAAAAATGCTTGATAGCTCCTTTTATCATATTTAACTTCAAATTCCGATTTATCGTACCATTCGTAGGGGCGCGCATTGCGCGTCCGACAACC
>JAGBGB010000244.1 GCA_017936205.1 Oscillospiraceae bacterium | reverse complement strand
ATATCGTCCTGCAGATCCGCAAAGGCGATTTCCGGTTCGATCATCCAGAATTCGGCGGCGTGACGGGTGGTGTTGGAGTTCTCCGCACGGAAGGTGGGGCCGAAGGTGTAGATGTTGCGGAATGCCATAGCGTAAGCTTCGCCGTTGAGCTGGCCGGAAACCGTCAGGTTGGTGGGCTTGCCGAAGAAGTCCTTGCTGTAGTCGATCTTGCCATCCTCAGTACGGGGAGGGTTCTCCGGATCCATGGTGGTCACACGGAACATTTCTCCTGCGCCCTCGCAGTCAGCGCCGGTGATCAGGGGAGTGTGGACATACACGAAGCCACGCTCCTGGAAGAACTGGTGGATGGCATAGGCTGCCAGGCTCCGCACACGGAATACCGCCTGGAACAGGTTGGTACGGGGGCGGAGATGGGTCATGGTGCGGAGAAATTCCACAGTATGACGCTTCTTCTGCATGGGGTAGTCACCGGTGGAGGGACCTTCTACCGTAACGGTCTCAGCCTGCAGCTCGAAGGGCTGCTTTGCCTCGGGAGTCTCAATGAGAGTACCCTTAACAATGAGGGCAGCGCCTACATTGATCTTGGAGATCTCAGCGAAGTTCTCCATGCCGTCATTGTAAACCACCTGCAGGGGAGTGAAGAAGGTACCGTCGGACAGGACGATGAAGCCGAAGGTCTTGGAAGCACGGATAGAGCGCACCCAGCCGCCGACCTCGATGGTCTTGCCAATATATTCCTTAGTGTTCTTGAATAAGTCACGCATGGTAATGAGTTCCATAATATTCTGATCCTCTCTGATATCATTATTTATAGTAGCATGACACCGGCCTCTCGGCAGGTATCTATGGTTTCTTTATCCCAGATGCCGGACTGCACCTCTCCGATATGGCAGCAGCCAATGAGCAGCATACACAGTCGGGATTGACCGATACCGCCGCCGATGGTCAGGGGCAGCTGACCCTCTAAGAGCGCCTTGTGGAAGGGAAGCCCCCGCCGTTCCTCCTTGTGGGCAAGCTGCAGCTGCAGTTCCAGGCGTTCGGGATCCACACGGATGCCCATAGAGGAGATCTCGAAGGAGCGATCCAGAGTTTCATTCCAGAAGAGAATGTCTCCGTTCAGGGTCCAGTCGTCGTAGTCCGGAGCTCTGCCGTCATGGGGACGACCGGAGCGGAGCTTGCCTCCGATCTGCATCAGGAAAATGGCCTTGTCCTTGTGCAGTCTGTGGAGGGCATTTTCCTTCTCATGGGAGTCCTCCAACCCGGGGAACAGATCCTCTAATTCCTGTGTGGTGATGAAGAGCACCTCTCTGGGCACATTCACCTTGATCTGGGGATATTCGATTTTTAGGGTCTCGCTTGTAACATAAATGGCATTGACGATCCGCTGTACCACAGCCTTCAGATATTCCTGACAGCGGTCTTCTTGGCAGATGACCTTCTCCCAGTCCCACTGGTCTACATAGACGGAGTGGAGATTATCAACCGTCTCGTCACGGCGGATGGCGTTCATATCTGTTACCAAACCCTTGCCTGCGGGAAACCCGTAGCGTGCCAAGGCAAACCGCTTCCACTTTGCCAGGGAATGAAC
This sequence comes from Oscillospiraceae bacterium, assembly GCA_017936205.1. Taxonomy (GTDB): domain Bacteria; phylum Bacillota; class Clostridia; order Oscillospirales; family Oscillospiraceae; genus JAZOXB01. Next base: position 4,029 of record JAGBGB010000244.1, on the reverse strand, counting down.
CACCTGAGCCTCCGCACCCACAGAGGGAATGTCGAAGGCAACAGCTCTCTCATAGCCATTCAGATCGTCATTGAGACCGGAGGCCTCCTCGACAAACAGCGGAGCCGAGACACGCAGCAGATTGAGTGCACGACATAGGCTCTTCTGAAAATTGTGCTTGATGTACTCGATGGCGCATTGGGTCTCGTACACAGAAAGGGGATTGCGATAGCCATCGGGAATGATACAATTCTTCATGCAGTAACCTCCTTTTTCTGAAAATGGCATAGCAAATTCCTTTGAGAGAAACGAATTGCAAAATATGCCTTTCTATTATACTCCATTTGCATCCGCTTTACAAGAAGAAAATGCGTTCACTGTGGAAAAAATATGAAAATTCCTCCCTATTTCTCACTGCCTACTTGCCTTTTGTCGAAAAATAGGGTAAGATAAAAGGTAGAACCCCGATGCTTGGGACAGAGGGGTTATTTTTCAACATTTCTGACAAACTATGTGAGAGGTGGAAGTATGGATCGGCAAATGGAACAGCTACTATCTATGATACAGCAGCCGGCATTTCTGGTTAAGGGTGGGCAGATCCTCTGGCACAACCCTGCGGCGAAGAATTTAGTGTTTTGTGATCAGCAGCTTTCCGAGCTTTTGGAGGGCGGACAGCAGTTTTACGATCAATGGGATCGGGAGAACCTTCTGCAGATCGACCTGAAGATTATGGAGATCTGGTATACTGCTAAGGTGCGGGCATACGGAGACTCCGAGCTGTTCGTGCTGCTGCCGCCTCAGAAGTCAGGACACAGTGCATCTGCTATGCTCAGCATCTCCGCTTATCTCCGTAGGGTGCTCCATGAGCTTATGAATGCCGGCAATTCCATGCTGGACCAGCTTGCAGAGCTGGATCGGGAGGTTCCTGAGGCAGCTAATATGAATCGTGCGCTGTATCAGCTCCTGCGCCTGTGCGGACAGCTCTCCGATAGTGGGAAGCTGGTGAATGGCTCCGCAGAGCTTTACTTGGAGCGAACCAAGCTTCATGAATTTATGCAGGACTTTGCAGACAGGCTGGGGCCTGTGCTGGAGGAATGCGGCTGGCATTTAGAATATATTCCCTGTGATACCAAGCTCCGGGGGGATCTGGATCGAGCTTTGATCCAACGAGCTCTGTACAATCTGGTCTCTAATTCCCTGCGGCATACGCCTAAGGGCTCTGCTCTTAAATTACAGGTCACCCATGGGGGCAGTGAGATCTACTTCACCCTGAGCCATGATGGAGAGACCTTCTCTGAGTCCTTTGGACCTGGGGGGGAGCAGTTGGGCTTAGGGGATCCCGATCGGGGCGTTGGTCTGGGAATGGTGTTGCTTCGCAGCATTGCCAGACTGCATGGGGGGACCTTGATGTATACCTCCAAGGCAGATGGCACCGGGGTGGTCATGACCTTCAGCATTCGCAAGACCTGCGACGAGCTGGACCTGAAGAGCCCATCTCTTGCGGTAGACGATTGCAGCGGTCTGGATCACAGTCTGGTGGAGCTGTCTGACGTGCTGGACAGGGAGCTTTATCATCCGGATAGAATTTAAACTCATATTTTTCCCATCCCTGCGTATATATAACTCGGAGGGATGTAAATGGAGAAGGAAGTGCAGCAGCCTCATGAGCTGCGTTTAGATAATCGGGCGAGACTCAGCGTATCCGGTGTCCGTGAGGTAGAGAGCTTTGATGAGACGGTGGTGGTGCTGAGTACCGTCCGCGGACTTCTGGTCATTCGTGGACAGAAGCTGCAGCTTCAGGCTCTTTCCATCGATGGTGGGCAGGTGTCTGTTCACGGACTCATAGATACCCTTGCCTACGAAGAGGAACAGAAGACCACAGGCTTCCTCAGGAGGCTGTTCCGCTGATGGAAATACAGATCGCAGAGCAGGGACTGCAGTTCCTGCTGGCAGGACTCACAGGGCTTTCTATGGGGTGCATTTACGATCTGTTCCGTGCTCTGCGCAGAACGGTGAGAGGACTCACATGGCTGCTGGATCTTCTGTTTGGATCCCTGCTGCTTTTCGGCAACCTGCTTCTCCTGCTGTATGTTGGGGAAGGGGAGTATCGGATCTTCTTTCTGGTAGCCTCCACTCTGGGCTTCGGACTGTGGATGTGGATACTGAGCCCACTGCTTCTGCCCCTCATGTGCAGATTTTGGAGGCTTCTGCTGTGGCCTTTTGTCCAAATTAGCAGATTTTTTAAAAAAATTATCGAAAAAATGAAACTTTTTTTGAAAAAAGACTTTTCAAAAAGGAAAAAATCGGTTAAAATAAAAAAACGACATTCTCAGAACGGAGGCGAAAGCGGTGCAAGGTCGTAAACCATCCCGAATGACTCGGTATATCCTGCTGGCATTGGTGCTGATTGCGGTACTTGGCATTACCGCTTTGCAGAATCAGTTAGGGAAGGATCGTGCACAGAATCAGCTCTTGACCGGAGAGGTAGCAGAGCTGGAACAGCAGAATCTGGAGTTAGAGGCTCGCATTGCCGACTTAGGTACGGACGAGGCGGTAGCGCAGCTTGCCAGAGAGAGATTGCATTGGGTATATGATCGGGAGATCGTGTATATAGATGCCGGAGAATAATTGGAGGAACAGAAGGACTATATGGAGCTGAAAATCGGTACGTTGCTGGAAGGAACGGTTAAAACCATCACGAAATTCGGGGCTTTCGTTACTCTGCCTGAGAATTGCACCGGTATGGTGCATATTTCTGAGGTAGCCAATGCCTATGTCACGGATATTCACGAGCATTTGACGGAGGGGCAGTCTGTCCGTGTGAAGGTTCTGAAGATCGACGAGAACGGGAAGATCGCTCTATCCATCAAACGGGCGACGGAAGCAGTCAGAGAGCCCAAGCTCAGAGCAGAAGCACCCAAGCCCAAGGCTCCGGCGGCTTCTCTGAGCTTTGAAGAGAAGCTCAAGCAGTTTATGTCCGATTCTGATAGCAAGATCTCCGGCTGTGGTCTCTATGAACGGCGCAGCAAGACCAGAAGAAGATAAACATCACAGACGCAGGCGACTGCGTCTGTTTTCGTAATCGGGAGGAAGTATGAAGCACGTATTGATCACAGGTGGCAGTCGTGGCATTGGCAGAGCGGCAGTGGAGCTGTTCTGCAGGGAGGGCTACGAGGTCAGCTTTTTCTACCATTCTGCACAGGAGGCGGCAGAGCAGCTTGCACGAGACTGTGGTGCGAGAGCTCTGTGCTGCGATGTGGCAGATGGGCAGCAGGTATCTCAGACCATTGCACAGCTACCACCTGTGGACATTCTAATTAATAATGCAGGGATCAGCCACTACGGTCTGATCTCTCAGATCAGCTCTGAGGAATGGGATCGGCTTTTTGCCGTGAATGTGAAGAGCATCTATCACTGTGTCAATGCCGTCCTGCCTGCCATGCTGCAGAAGCAGCAGGGCTGTATTCTCAATATGGCATCCATGTGGGGACAGGTGGGAGCCTCCTGTGAGGCAGCCTATTCTGCCACCAAGGGTGCGGTCATCGCCCTGACCAAGGCATTGGCGCAGGAGTTGGGGCCTTCGGGGATCCGTGTGAACTGTGTTTCTCCCGGTGTGATCCTGACGGATATGCTGGGCAAACTGTCCCAAGAGACCCTCCGAGATCTGGCAGAGGACAGCCCTCTGGGGCGGAACGGACAGCCGGAGGATGTGGCGCAGGCACTGCTGTATCTGGCAGAGGCTCCCTTTGTAACGGGTCAGAATTTGGCGGTCAACGGTGGCTTTGTGCTATCCTGATTTTGGGAGCACAAGATGTAGGACACAGCCAAAATTTATAGCGGAATTTCTACCTTTTTCTATCCCACGGGCTTCTTGCTGAGGAAGAAAAAATATGATATACTTAGAAGACGATACATAATGGAAGAAGCTGCCCTAATGGCAGAGAGCGGAATAGATAAAGGAGATTACCATGCAGACGATCACTTTAACAAGTGAAGAAATCAGATTATTACTTTCCTGTAAATGCCCGGATGCAGTGCAGCTGTATTTAT
>JAGBGB010000243.1 GCA_017936205.1 Oscillospiraceae bacterium | reverse complement strand
TTTATTGCAGGATGAATATCCTGCACCGCCTATGGCGGCAAGAACAGTATTACAGGTTATTTCTTGGCGGCTTTGCCGCCATGCCGCTTACCAGCGGCATAATAAAACGGTTAATCCGTTTTATTAGAAATAAGTATAAGGTAGAATAACGAAAGAAAGGGAAGGATACCGGATGCAATATATCGTATTGGATATGGAATGGAATCAGCCCTGGCCCGGTTCCTATGCTGCCAGAAAGGTGCTCCCTGTAGAGATCCATGGGGAGATCATTCAGATCGGTGCCGTTCGTATGCTGGAGGATGGATCCATTGCGGATGAATTCCAGGTGTTGGTACGGCCGAAGTATTATAAGAAGCTCAACAGCCGTGTGGCAAAGCTCACCGGGATCCGTGACAGCGACCTGAAAGAGCGAGGTCTGCCCTTTAACGATGCCCTGCAGCGGTTCCGTGACTGGATCGGTGGGGAGTGCATTTTCCTGACATGGGGCTTCGATGATATTACGGTGTTAGAGGATAACATCCTCCTCCACGATGGGGAGCCGGATTGGATCACCCAATGGTACAACGCACAGATGATCTTCAATGAGCAGATGGAATGCGGAACCTCCCAGAGAGCCCTCGCAACAGCTCTGGGCATGATGAACATTGAGCCCTGCCGTCAGGCACATGATGCCTTGGGAGATGCCTATCATACAGCTCTGGTGCTCAGCAGGCTGGATCTGGATCGGGGCATTGCAGAATATCAGAAGTCCCTGCAAGCCCACGAAGACGGCTTCCACGGCACACCTCCCGAGGGCTGCATCAGCAAGGCGGTGTTCCACGGCTATGAGGATAAGAATCAGGCAATGACTGCCATGAATGATCTGAAGAGCCACTGCCCCCAGTGCGGAGCACCTATGACCAACGGCACATGGATCGCCCAGGAGGGCAGGAGATATATGACCATGGCTCAGTGCCCGGAGCATGGCAGATTCCTGATCCGTATGCGACTGCATAAGGAGCGAGAGGGAACCCTGCGGATCAGCCGCCTGATCTATGAAGGTGCCAGCGATGCGGCGAAGAAATATGACGAGCTGTCCAAGGCGAAGAAGAGCCGCTACCGCAGCCGCTGGGGCAAGAGCCACACAGACAGCTGATGTGCCGGTTGAAACATTTACCCGAATTGCTGCTCCCCTGGTATGCTGCCAATCAGCGGCAGCTCCCCTGGAGGCAGGATACCCTGCCCTATCATGTGTGGTTGTCGGAGATCATGCTGCAGCAGACCCGTGTGGAGGCGGTAAAGGGCTATTATGAACGTTTCCTACGGGAGCTCCCTACCATAGAAGCCCTGGCGCAGGCACCGGAGGACCGACTGCTGAAGCTGTGGGAGGGCTTGGGCTACTATCCCCGTGTGCGGAATTTGCAGCGGGCTGCACGACAGATCGTGGAGAGAGGCAGCTTCCCTACGGAGCATGCGCAGATCCTACAGCTTAGTGGAGTAGGACCTTATACAGCAGGCGCCATTGCCTCTATTTGCTTCGGTCAGCCCACCCCGGCAGTGGATGGGAATGTGCTCCGTGTGCTGTCCCGCCTGTTGGCGAGGACGATAGAACGGACGGAGGCCACAGAGCTTTTAGAGCCTGTGTACCCTCGGGGGCACTGTGGAGATTTTACCCAAGCCCTCATGGAGCTGGGAGCAACCGTCTGTGTGCCAAACGGTGCGCCCTCCTGCGATACCTGCCCTGTGGCTCATATTTGCAGGGCAAGACAGCAGGGACGGCAGGCCGACTTCCCACAGAGGCAGAAGAAGAAGCCACGGAGAGTGGAGCAGCGAACGGTACTGATCCTCCGCTGCGGAGACAAGCTGGCAGTGTGCAAGCGACCCTCCAAGGGGCTCCTGGCAGGTCTGTGGCAGTTCCCGGATACAGAAGGGACACTGACCCTGCAGGAGGCAGTCTCCCTGGCACAGCAATGGGGGACAGAGCCTCAGGCGCCGGAGCTGGAGCTGGAACGGAGCCATATCTTCACCCATGTACAGTGGGAGCTCCGTGGGATCTATCTAAGCTGCGGAGCGATGGCAGAATGCTTCTGCTGGTATACTCTCCAAGAGTTAGAGGAGAAAATCGGACTGCCTACCGCCTACAGGCAGTTCTTGGATGTGTTACAAAAAGGAGAAAATGATGGAGACCATTAAACTGGAATTTCCCGATGGCATTGTGGAATGCAACATTCTGGGCAGCTTTCAGCTCCGAGAGAAGGATTATATCGCCCTTGTTCCCAGTCAGGATGGGGACGATGTGTTCCTCTACGGCTATGTAGAGAAGGGGGAGGAGATCGAGCTACGGAACCTCTCCGAGGAGGAATTCACCCTTGCGGCTCAGGAATTCCAACGAATTCTGGAAGAAAGCGAAAAATAGCTTGCATCTTTGCAGCAAAAGAAGTATACTATAATTACCACAACACAGGAGGTATGACCCATGGAAGAAAAGAGAGCATTATACGCAGAGGACGAGATCCTCACTTTAGAATTTGACGATGGTGCCAGCTTTGAGTGCGGCATTATGGGCGTTTTCGAGCTGGATGGCAAGGAGTACATCGCTCTGGATGCACTGGATGACAGCAACGACGTGTATCTGTACGAGTATGTTCCCACCGATGACGACTTCGAGCTGCTGGACATTCCCGAAGAGGACTTCGACCGTGTCTCCGCAGAGTTCGACCGCCTCATGGACGAGCCCGTATAATCTCCATATTGTCAGAATCCAAATAAGGGACTGTCTCACAAACAAGATGAGACAGTCCCTTCCGCAATTCTTCGTCAAATTCCGATTTTCCGCACCATTCGTAGGGGCGCGCATTGCGCGTCCGACAACCACCAAGAATTGGTGGTTGTGAAAAATGTTTCTTTTTTTGGAGAAATTACATCATTTTCGGTGTTTTTTGTGTTCATGGCGTTACGCCATGAACCGGACGCGCAATGCGCGCC
>JAGBGB010000242.1 GCA_017936205.1 Oscillospiraceae bacterium | reverse complement strand
CTTGGTTGAACTTGCCTTGTGGTTAGTTGAACAATTCTTCTGCCATGAATACTTCACCATATTTGGCTCCAGCAGCAAAAAACTGAAGGGGTACAATGAGTGCTTTGAGGGTACAGTAAAGCTGTTCCCAGTAAGTGAAACGCGCCTTATCCCGGATCTTTACCATATTGTCTTACATCTACTGATTTTGGCAGACCTTGTGCTAACTGTTATCTTACTTGTTGTAAATTAGGAGAAATAGAAATGATACAAGGAATTGAACAGCCTGCAATAATACAGATCGATAATGCTCTGCGTCTGCGGAAATACGATGGGGTGCATGACTTCGCGTTAGAATGGTATCTGGACGAGGAAACGGTCTATTTGGTGGATGGAAAAAGAGATCCATACACCATTGAACGGCTGGGGGGAATGTATCGCTATCTAAATAATGCTGGCGAGCTATACTTCATTGAAGTTTTGGAGAACCGTACATATAAGCCTATCTTTAGCGATGGATGCAAAGCAAACACTGTCATCCACTATCATGCACTCCTGAGTAAGGCATTCAAGACCGCAATGAAGAAGAAGATCCTGCGGGAGAACCCCATCGAAGAAGTCGACCACCCCAAGAAGAATGTCTACCATGCAACCTTCTACACTGTCGATGAAATGCTGACTTTGATGGAAGCATTCTGTGAAGATCCCCTCGACCTGCCCGTTCAAATCGCAGCCTACTATGGTTTGCGAAGAAGCGAAGTCCTTGGACTGAAGTGGGATGCAATCGACTTCACAAGAAAGACCATTTCCATCCGACACAAGGTCATAGAAGCCGAGATAAACGGCAAATTTGTACCCGTCGGTGAAGATGTCCTCAAAACCAAATCGAGCTTCAGAACCCTTCCTCTGATCCCTGAGATTGAAGTTCTTCTGCTGAAAGAAAAAGAAAAGCAGGAAATGTACAGACGACTCTTCAAGAAGTCCTACTGTAGAGATTACCTCGACTACATCTGTGTCGATCAAACCGGCAAGCTCCTCCAACCCAATTATGTGACAGAACACTTCGCTTGGGTGATCGAGAAGTACGACCTCAAGAAGATCCGCTTCCATGATCTTCGGCATACTTGTGCCAGCCTGCTTCTCAGCAAAGGAATCTCCATGAAACAGATTCAGATCTGGCTCGGACACAGCACCTTCTCTACCACAGCCGACATCTATGCTCATCTGGATTACTCCGCACAGGAAGAATCCGCAAGTGCCATGACTGGAATGTTCGCACGATCCGATGCAGCAGAAGCCTCCGCATGAAGCATAGAAAAAGCCAGCAGTGGCAAAACCACTGCTGGCAACTGGCGGAGATGGAGAGATTCGAACTCTCGCGGGCTTTTTAGACCCCTACCGCTTTTCGAGAGCGGACCCTTCAACCCCTTGGGTACATCTCCTTGTGTATATTCTTCAACACCTGCCGTAGAAGCAAAGCGTAGAAAAACCGTAGATATGAAAAAATAAAAATCGTAGAAAAATGAATTTCCCTTAGAGCCGCAAGCGAAAATCGAATCGGCACTTCTACAGACCTACACGATTTCGAGTGTTATGGAGTAAAGTGACCATGAGATTCGTTAGCAGACTTTAAGATCCCCTCAAATTTGAAACCACTCGGATTAACTTCGCCACAGGTTCAGATCAAAGCGTAGATATTCCGTAGATATACCCCAAACGATGCAAAGTTCAAAAGCCGAAAAATCCTAGAGCCGCAACGGAAAATCGGCATTCGGTGATAGATTGACCTAGACGATTTCGAATCCGCACCCTTCAGCCACTTGGGTACATCTCCTTGTATGATAACAGGTGCATTATATCAACTGCCATCGGAAAAATCAAGGATTTTCCGCCTGTTCCGGTTTCTTTTTTGCCAATTCCATTACCTGGCGCAGTGCTTTGGTGACTGCTTCGTAGTTCTCCCGGCGGTGGGGCCGCAGGCAGTTGGTGCAATCCTTGATGCCCTCTTTGGTGTATTGGAAATTGCCGCCGCAGTTTGCCCCCAGGGCGTACAGGGGGCAATAACAGAAAATGCAGCTGAAACTTTCAGGGTTGGCGCCGGGATGGCAGGGGAAATATTCGCATTCCCGGTTTTGAAAAAAGTCGTAATGGCTCATAACTTCTATCCTTTACAGTTCAATCCAGTACCGCTGTTCGGTGATACCGTCCTCAATGATTTCGCTTTCCGGCAAACCGCCGTTCTTTTGGATCGTCCGGGCCGAGGCAATGAGGCAATATTATCTTTGCCACAGACCATCAGAACCCGGTCAAGCCCTAAGGAACCTCTGAATAAATCGTCTTCGGCGTGTGGCGGCTCTTTTGTCATGCCAATCTCTTCTTTGCAACCACGGCAAACTGTGGTATAATCAATTAAACACTTGTCCACGGATAGATGGCAGGCGGTTCTTTCGTAAATTCCATATATTCCCCGGTTTTGGGATGGAAGAACGCGACCCGGTGAGACCACAGGGCGACGTTACATGTGTCCTCCGGCAGGCCGTACTTTTGATCGCCCACCAGGGGGAGTCCCCGGCTGGAAAACTGGGCCCGGATCTGATGGGTGCGGCCGGTCTGTAGGTGGATCTTCACCCGGGAAAGGCCGTCGTTTTGCGCCAGCACCTGATAGTCAAGAGCCGCTTCCTGAACATCCCTGCCCGGCTCCTGTACCACATAGGTTTTCCGTT
>JAGBGB010000241.1 GCA_017936205.1 Oscillospiraceae bacterium | reverse complement strand
CGGCAAAGCCGCCAAGAAATGCCGTGTAATACTGTTCTTGCCGCCATAGGCGGTGCAGGATATTCATCCTGCAATAAAATGGTTTTCAAACCATTTTATCAAGAAACAGTATTATAGGACTTTTGCACCCTCGATGTCTAATTTGAGGGTCAGGACCTGCCAATTGGGGAGAACCTTGGGCAGCTCGGTTTGGAGGCGGTTGCCTACGGTCTCGTTGTCGGAGATGCACAGGCAGGTGGGGCCCGCACCGGAGATGCAGAAGGAGGCAGCGCCGCAGGCCTTGGCGATCTGCTGGGCGGTATCGTAATCTCGGATCAGACCCTTGCGGTAGGGCTGATGGAGGCGGTCGTTGAGGGCAAAGGAGATCATTTCAATATCTGCGGTTTCCAGAGCACGGAGCAGGAGGGCAGCGTGGGAAATATTAAACACCGCATCTGCAAAGGGGATCTCCTTGGGCAGAATGGATCGAGCTAACTCTGTGCTCAGGTGGAAGTCGGGAACCAGTGCCGTAAAGCGGAGCTTCTCCGACAGGGGGAAGCGAGCCATAACAGGCACGCCGTCCCGCATAAGACTGGCGGTCATGCCGCCGAAAATGGCAGGGGCTAAGTTGTCCGGATGCCCTTCGATTCGGGTGCAGATGTTCAGCAGCTCCTCCTTGCTCAGTACATTGCCGTGGAGGGCATTGGCTGCCATAGCTCCTGCTGCCAGCATGGCAGAGGAAGAGCCCAGACCACGGCAGACAGGAATATCGGAATGGATCGACAGCCGCAGGGGATCCATAGGCAGACCCATGGCGGTCATGGCATCCCGATAGGCAACGATGGACAGGTTGTCACTGTTACGGAATTCCTCGGGACAGCCGCTGATCTCCAAGCCCTTCTCGATGATCTCGAAGGTGTACACATTATACAGGGACAGGGCGCAGCCGAAGGAGTCGAAGCCGGGGCCCATGTTGGCACTGGTGGCGGGGACACGAATGCTTACTCTTTCCATACTGCCACCTTCTCTAAAACGAAGGACTGCATATCCTCCCGATCAATGACCTGTGTATGCAGCACAGGCTTCTGCTCCAAGCCTCGGAGCCCCAATGGAATAGGAACTCCCGTTACAGCGTTCAGGCGGTTCATGACGGCGAATTCGTCCTCCCCCACTCCCCCACCCAGAGCAGACAGCACTGCAGCGGGGAACTTGTAGGGGGATGCGGTGGACAGCACCACAAGGGGATGCTCGGTTTCGAAGCCTTCAGCAACCCTCCATGCAACAGCGGTGTGGGTGTCCATCAGGTAGCCCTGCTCCTTCCAAACCTTGCCGATGGTTTCCTTGGTCTGTACATCGTCACAGCAGCCCCAAGCGAATTCCTCATGGAGCTTTTTGAGGATCGTATCTGATACCTGATAGAAGCCCTCTGTCTTCAGCTGCTCCATATAGGCTGCCACTTCCTCGCAATCCTCGCACAGCAGGTACAGCAGCCGTTCCAAATTGCTGGAAACCAGAATGTCCATAGAGGGGGAAAGGGTCTTGTGGAAGGGGCGGCGGCGGTCATAGCAGCCCGTACGCAGGAAGTCTGTGAGCACATCATTCCGATTGGAGGCGCAGATCAAGGTGCCTACAGGCAACCCCATTCTCTTGGCATAATAGCCTGCCAGAATGTCACCGAAGTTCCCGGTGGGAACAACGAAGTCCACCTTCTCACCCTTCCAGATCCTTCCTCGGCTCAGTAGATCGGAGTAAGCCTTGAAGTAATAGACCACCTGAGGAGCCAGACGGCCGATGTTGATGGAGTTGGCAGAGGACAGACGAACACCGCAGCCCTCCGGCACTCCGGCGGAGAAGATCGCCTTCACTCCGCTCTGGGTATCGTCAAAATTGCCCCGCACCGCACAGACACAAACATTGCTGCCCTCTTGGGTCACCATCTGTGCCTTCTGCACGGCAGATACGCCCTCTGCGGGGTAGAATACGATGATCTTTGTCCCCGGTACATCTCGGAAGCCTGCTAAGGCAGCCTTGCCTGTGTCACCTGAAGTGGCGGTAAGGATCAGGATCTCCTCCTCCATCTGCTCCTGAGCCTTGGCTTGGGTGATCAGCTGGGGCAGCATGGACAGCGCCACATCCTTAAAGGCAGAGGTAGGCCCACGGAACAGCTCCAGCACGAAGCGATCCCCCACAGGAACCACGGGAGTCAGCTCCTCGGTCTCGAAACGGTTGCGGTAAGCCCTCTGTACCAGCTGGGGCATATTCTCCACATCCGGCAGCAGGTAGGACAGGATCCTCTCTGCCATGGACAGGGTATCTAAGCCTAAAACCGCCTCCCAGTCGAAGGTAGGAAGGGCAGAAATGTACAGACCTCCGTCAGGGGCAAGCCCCTGCAGGACAGCTCTGGCAGAGCTGGTAGTAATTTGGGAAGAACGGGTGCTTTGATACTTCATAAAAACCCTCACTTTCGGAAATATCTTTGGTATTACGCCAATCTTTTGTCTTGCGTTCTTGTTTTCCTTATGATATAATGTTTTTCGATAAAATGCAAGTGTTTTTCACAGAAAAACATTTGACCGCGAAAGAAGGCATACTTATGGGAAGAAAACTGCTGCGGATCGCCCTCCTTGGATGTGGAACCGTAGGTGGCGGTGTGTATGAATTCGTACGTGACCGTCAGGATATGGTGATCTCCTATGTGCTGTCTCGCCGCCCCCGTCCGGAGCTGAGCTGTAAGGTCGTCAGTGACTTCTCTGTGATCCTGTCCGATCCCGAGGTAGATGTGGTGGTAGAGGCCATTGGAGGCATGGATCCGGCATACGAATATGTTCGGTCTGCTCTGGAGGCAGGCAAGCATGTGATCACTGCCAACAAGCTCCTCATTGCTGCCCACTATCGGGAGCTGGTAGAGCTGGCTGATAAGCATCATGTGACCCTCCGCTGCTCTGCTGCTGTAGGTGGGGGCATCCCTTGGCTTGCGAATCTGGAGCGGACTCTGGAGCAGGAGCCCATTACCCGAATCAGCGGCATTATGAACGGCACCACCAATTATATTCTGGATCGGATGCACTGCTCCGATGCTGCCTTTGAGGAGGCACTTTTGGAGGCGCAGCATTTGGGCTATGCAGAAGCAGACCCCTCCTCTGATCTGAACGGTGGGGATATCCGTCGGAAGCTGGTGATCTCTGCCAATATCGCCTTCGGCTGCGTGCTCCGTGAGGAGGATATTGCGGTCTTCGGCATTGAGAGTCTGAGGGCAGAGGATATCCAAGCATGTAAGAAGCTGGGCAGAGTCTGTAAAATGATCGCCTCTGCGCGGAATTTAGACGGCTGTGTGGCAGCTTATATTGAGCCTGCCTTTATGAACAGCCAGCTCCACGAGGCAGCTGTACCCCTAAACTTCAATCTGATCTCCCTGACGGGGGAGCATATTGGAAAGCAGAGCTTTTACGGACAAGGTGCAGGCCGCTACCCCACTGCATATAATGTTCTGCAGGACTGCGTAGATGTCCGCAATGGCTTACAGGGCTTCTACACCAACAAGTTAGAGGATCGTCCTGTGGACAATTCCTCTGTGGTTCGTCCCTACTATGTACGGACGGAGCGAGTAGACGAGTGGCTGCAGAAGCGTGTGGTGAAGATCCTTGACTGCGGTGTGATCCTAAAGCCCGTTTCCGTAACGGAAATGCACGCCTGGGCTAAGGAGCATCCCTGCTTCTTCGCCTCCCTCAGAGACTAATTATGGTAGAAAGATCCGCTCCCTGCGGATGTAAGGAGAATATATGTTAAAGGTTTTAAAATTCGGCGGTACCTCTATGGCTGATGCCGCCCAGTATAAGAAGATCAAGGATATCGTGAATTCCGACCCCTCCCGTCGTGTGGTGGTGGTTTCTGCCGCAGGCAAACGGTTTTCCGATGACAACAAGATCACGGATCTGCTGTATCTGTGCCATGCCCATATCCGCTACGGGGTGTCCTATGCCGGCATCTTCGACATGGTGCGTGAACGCTATATTTCCATTCGGAACGATCTGGGCCTGAAGCGGAATATCGAAGCAGAGCTGGATATCCTGCAGGATAAGATGGATCACGGCATCACCAGAGAAGAGCTGGTCTCCCGTGGAGAGTATCTGTCTGCGATCTTAATGGCAGATTATCTGGGCTTCCCCTTCGTGGATGCCAGCCGCTGGCTGTTCTTCCACTATGACGGAACCATTGATCAGGAGAAGTCCTATTCCACCCTTCGCAGCATTGTTCGGGATGGCTGTGCGGTGATCCCCGGCTTCTATGGGCTCATGCCCGATGGCAAGATCCGTACCCTGACTCGTGGCGGCTCCGATATTACCGGTGCTCTGGCAGCAGCGGCTCTGGATGCAGATGTGTATGAGAACTGGACCGATGTATCCGGCATCCTCATGGCAGATCCCAAGATCGTTGACAATCCCCGAACCATTGAACGGGCTACATACAGTGAGCTGCGGCAGCTGTCCTACAGCGGCGCCCAGGTCCTCCATGAAATGACCGTCTTCCCTGTCCGTGAGAAGAACATTCCTCTGAACATCCGCAACACCAACGATCCGGAGAATCCCGGTACTCTGGTCTGCGAGGAGTTCAAGGAATCCGCTGCAGAGCGCCACCGCTTTGTCACAGGCATTGCAGGGAAGTGCGATTATTCCGCTGTGACCATCCACAAGAAGGGTATGGCAGGCTCCGTAGGCAATCTGCGGAACATGGCAGAGATCTTCGAGAACAACACAGTTCCCATTTGCTACACTCCCACGGGCATTGACTGCATCTCTATGGTCTGCCCCACGGAGAAGCTGGCTCCCCATATGTACTCTCTGACCGACGAGCTGCGGAAGGAAATGCGTCCCGACAGCATCAAGGTTACAGACGGCATTGCCATTATCGCTGTAGTCGGCAGAAAGATGGCATACCGCACCGGCACAGCCGGAAAGATCTTCGACGCACTGGGAGAGGCGAAGATCAATATCCGCATGATCTCCCAAGGCCCCGAGGAGCTGAACATTCTGGTAGGTGTGGATCACAAGGACTACGCCAATGCCGTTCGGGTCCTCTATAATGCGTTTGTAAAGTGAGGTATAACCATGAAAGCTTGTAAACTGGGTATTTTAGGTGCCACCGGTGCAGTGGGCAGAGAAATGATGCGGATCTTGGAGGAACGGGAGTTCCCCATTTCTCAGCTCCGTCTGTTCGCCAGCAGCCGCTCTGCAGGGAAGGTCATTGAATGGCAGGGAAAGCCCGTCGTCATTGAGGAACCCTGCAAGGAAGCCTTCACAGGGTTGGATATCGTTCTGGGTGCAGCGGAGAGCGATATTGCCAAGCAGTATGCTAAGGATATCGTTGCAGCGGGTGCGGTGTTTGTGGATAACTCCTCTGCCTTCCGTCTGGATCAGGATGTGCCTCTGGTGATCCCCGAGGTCAATCCCGAGGATGTAAAGAATCATAAGGGCATTATTTCCAACCCCAACTGCTCTACCATTATTTCGGTCGTGGCAGTCCATGCTTTGAATGAGCTCTCTCCCATTGAGTGCATTGTTGCTTCTACCTATCAGGCAGTTTCCGGTGCAGGAGCCGGTGGCCCTGTGGAGCTTGCCAATGAGATAGAGGCGCTCAGCGAGGGTCGCAGTTATGAGCCTCGGGTCTTCAGCCATCAGATCGCCTATAACCTGATCCCCCAGATCGGCGGCG
>JAGBGB010000240.1 GCA_017936205.1 Oscillospiraceae bacterium | reverse complement strand
GCGCGCATTGCGCGGAGGCTGCTGAAAAAGTCCGATTTTCAAAATCGTACTCCGAAAAAACGGGAGATTTTACGATATATGGTTTCAAAATGTTCGGAATACGCCGAGTTTTGTGGTAAAAATTTTTACAAGGGGACTTTTTCAGCAGCCTCCATTGCGCGTCCGACAACCGCCAAGAATTGGTGGTTGTGAAAAATGTTCCGATTTTTTGGGAAATATATTATTATCGGTGGTTTTTGTGTTCATGCCGTTCCGTCATGAACCGGACGCGCAATGCGCGCCCCTACGAAGGGGTAAATCAAACTGTGCGACAAATCGGAATTTGGTGGTAAGGAAAGAGTCCGTCTCACTTTTTTCTGAGGCGGACTCTTTGGCTTTATTTTGCTGTTGGGAGGATGTTGCGGAGGATCCCTTCTGCGAAGTGATCCAGCTGCTCCTCTATTTTTGGCAGCTGTTGGATGGCTTGCAGGTCGTTGGCGGTTTGCAGCATACAGAAGTGAGGAGGGAGCTGTGCGGTTTTGTTCAGGCACATGGCACCCAGAAGCTGCCTCGCCACCAGATCACTGCCGGAATAGCCGGACACCACCATGCCGTACAGATACTTGTCATACAAATGACTGTGCAGCAGGAAGCTGGTCAAGCGGTTGAACAGTGCCGTAAGATTGGCACTGACTGCATCATTGTAGTTGGGGCACAGGAACAGAAGGACATTGCTCCTGCGTATAGCCGGCAGCACCGTTTCTGCAATGGCTCCTCCGTAGAAGCAGCCCTCATTCTGAGCAAAGTGGAGGCAGGCATGATAGGAGCAGCCCCGACAATCATAAATCGTTCCGTTCTGTAGGCTGACCTCCTGAATGTCGCAGACCTCCTCCAAACGCCTACGCAGCTTCTCCCATAGCCAGAGGGTGGCAGAACGCCCCTTCTCAGAAGCATGGAGCACCAGCAGAGACGGCCGCTCAAATCGTGGGGGTTCGTAGTCCAGAAGCCGCTGCACCAGCTCCCTGCAGCGCAGCAGGTAGGTCTGCTCTACAGACAAGCCTCGCTGCTGTGCCAAAATGTGCTGATTATAAAGAGAAGCCGTTCCCTCTACCAGAGGCTTGCCGGGGAAACAGCAGCCCGCAAGGGAGGCAGCCAAGCAGAGCTCTTGTGCCAACTCCTTGGTGTACAGCTCACTTTCTCCATCCACGATCACAACTGCCTTGCAGCCCTCTAAAACACCAGTCTCACTGCGGAGCAGACGAAGCAATTCCAGCGTTTGGGGATGGATCCCACATTGATCTGTACACAGGGCGAAGAGGATCCGTGTGCCCTGTCGAGGCTTCTCCACGAAGCGGTACTCCACCCCTTCCAGAGCAAATTCCAGCACTCTTAACAGCCGTGGAGCCCGAACGGGCATCAGCACATCAATCATAGTCGAAGTCCTCCAGCTTCTTCCGCACCGTCTCAATGCGGCTCAGGAGCTGCTCATGCAGTGGCTGCTTCTCGATCAGAAGTCCCTGCTTACTGAAGCTGCTGCGACAGCCCAGATATGCCCCGCCTATGGGAACGGCTCCGTAGTGTACCTCCCCCCGAAGCAGGGGCAGAATACTCAAAGCCGCTGAGGACAGTGCCGGTGCAATATAGGGCTTGAAGCCATAGCTGCGCACCTCCAAATTCGCCTGCACCGTCAGCTCCGTCAGCCGTTCCGACAGAGCAGGATCATAATTCAAAGGATCGTTGGCAACGATCAGATCCTTCCCATGAGGCCCGAAGGCACAGCCGTGGGAGAAGTCGATCCCTTCCCTGCGCCCATAATAGGCGGCTCTGGCTGCCATGACTCCCAGACCGAAGCCCTGAATCTGCTCCGGCAGCAAGCCCTTCCCATCGAAGACACCGGCTTCATTCCGATTGCTTTCTAAAAACACCACACGGGAAAGCTGATCCACAGGATCGGAGATCTGGCAGAACAGTCCCATGAAGCCTGCCTCTCTCGCTTGTCTTGCATAGACCTTCAGCATATCCCGATTCAGCGCATACTGAACCATACGGACATCCTGCACCTGCTGTCCCACTGCCGGCACACCACGGGAGGCAGTAAACAGGAACACATCACAGGAAAACAGCTCTTCCTTTCGGGCTATGGTGATCCGAGGACTTCCCCGACCCAGAACCTGATTCAGCTCTGCCTCATACCGCTTGCACTGGGCCTCATTGGGATCGTAAACAGCGATCTCCTCAATGGAGCTGTCCAGAAGCTTCAGTGCAGTCAGGAGCGTTCCTCCCACATCGCCCAAGCCCACAAGGGTCATTTTTTTTGCAGTCTTAGGGGCTGTCAGGAAGGAAAAGCATCGGGAGAAGGCGGTATTGAGAACCGTAGCTCCCCACTCCTCCACGAAGTCTCGCAGCTCCTCAAGATCCCCCTGCTGCTTCTCTCTTGGGGTCAGCACAGCAGCGGTTTCTTCTTCAAAAATCTCATCCACAGAGCGAATGCCGAACCAGCCACGATGATGCTGAGGCTCCCGATCCACCAAGAATACCAGTGGAGAAAACAATTGGCAAGGAGTCGCCTCCTGTGGGAATGCCCCACCTAAGCTGCACAGGCAGAAGTCTCCATAGCGTTTATATTCCATTCTCTTTCCCTCCTGTAGACAGTCGATCGAAGAGCAGCAGATCATCTTCTAAGTAAGAAGATGCCTGTGCAGAGAATTGATAGGTCATATTCCGCCCCCGATCCGGCAGCCGAGGATGGCGAAGGGCCTCTCCCAGCTTCCGCAGGGTCAGGGCCGTATGGAAGCTCCGCTGGTGGGTGCGTTCCAAGGCACGCAGGATCTGCAGGGCATTTCCCAGAGCCGTTCTGCAGAGGCTCCTGACTGCCTGCTCCGAAGTATTCTTAAAATATTTGGGGTAGAAGTATGGCAGGATCAAATTCATAGAAGGTAGCATCCGTCCCTCCGGCAATCGTCCCTCTACGGAGTCTCCTCCCACAAAGGGATAGAGCAGGCTTTCTGTGACCCAATAGTGGAGATTGGGAATAAAATACTCCCACTCCACCTGTCTGCCTTGGGCACGGAGCACATCCCGCCCTCGACCGGAGCAAATGGCGACCACCACATGGTCAATATCCAGCTTCTCCTGCACGAAGAGGGGATTCAGCTTCTCGATCCGATAGCCCTTGTGGAGCAGATCGTCCACCAGGATCACAGGGCGACGGAATGCCTTAATGGTACGCATTTGGTTGGTCAGAGAGCTATAGCCCGGGTACTCCACAATGGAGAAGCTCTCCCCTCTGGGGTCAAAGCTCTTCTCCACATGGAGGGTCTTGGTAACGGTTTTGGGCACGATCTCGTCAGACAGGATCTTTCCATAGGGCACACACATTTTAGGCCCCAGCTTTCCCTCTGTGGGATTGAGCTGCTGCACCTTGAACAGCAGTGCCTGATTCAGCATTTCCGCATCGAAGGACACAAGGAGCTTCCCCGGATACAGTCGGGTCAGAGCCTTACGCAACCGAGGACGAGTCTGCTCCACTGCCTGTTCCACCTCGTAGGAGCTGCGATGGGGCTGCTTGATACACAGCCGCAGATCCTGGATCAGGATCATGGGCGCCCGCATATCTACATAGTACAGACCCTCCACCCCCTCTACAGGGAGGAAGCCCAACTGCTCCAGAATGGGAGCCAAGACCTCACTATGACGGCACAGAGCATAGCTATGCTCCTGAGGCAGACTGCGAACCAGCAGTTCGTTCAGCAGCTCCTGTGGTCGCTGTCCTTCCACCTTATCCACCATCAGCAGCTTGCCGGAGGCAAGGCGGCGAACGGCAGAACACGCCTCCACATTCTTCAGCTCTCCATACAGCTCAGCAATGCTGACACTGTGTCCGACCGCCCGACCGTAGATCTGTTCCTCCCTGCGGGTCAGCAGACGAACCTCCATAGCGCCGCCGTCCAAAGTCAGGCTGCGGAAGATATACTCCTCCGGTGTCAGCAGCTGCTTGTTCATAGGCGTCCGCAGATACAAACCGTATTCGTAAATATAGCTCTGGACAATGGGGTCTACCAGTGCAGACACATCCAGATTTTTATCAATATAATCTCGGATCCGAGTAGAGCTGATGCCCTCCACCTGCTCCGGCAGGGAGAATTCCACCCACTCTCCCTTTAGGATCCGTGAAACGGGAGGCAGATTTGCACTCTCCGGTCTGAGAACCACAATATGAGGGAAGGAGGCGGTACTGCCCTTTTCGTAAGCAGAGGCATTGTGGATCACATCGCTGCCTGCTACCAAATATACCTTCCGTCCCGGGAAGCAGCTCCGCAGCTTTTTCAAATCCTCGGATATGGCAATATTAATGGGCAGGTCATCGGGGAAGACATAGGCATCCCACTGCTCTGCGGTAGACATTTGCAGGATCTTCCTCCGCAACAGCTTGGGCAGAGTCCGCTTGCTCCAAGAAAACTCGTCCACTGCCATGTAGACCTCGAAGTCTCGTTTCCGCAATTCCTCCACGATCCTCTTATGACCCACAGAGAAGGGATCGAAGGTTCCGGGGAAGAAGGCAACAGGCTTCTCCTCCGAGAAGACGAAGCTTCCCACATCCAGCTCATAACGCACCATGAAGCGGTACACATGGTTCAGCATCGCCGCCCGATTGAAGAAGGTCAACTGCCCCTCAGAGGGTTCCCTGAGCAGAGAAAGGAGCTTCTTACTCACACGGGAGAAGCAGTAGCCCCTGAGTTCCATAGACAGCTCCTCATTGCCCAGCACCTCATGGCACAGCACCGTAAGGGCGGTTTGATGGGTAGAATCATAATAATGAGCAATGCCCACCATCAGAAGCCCCAGGCAATATCGGATCACCGACTTCCGTGACTCCCCTACATGGGCAATGACACAGCCTAAGGTATGGAGAATGGGTCCTGCAGGACGCTTCGCACCGGAGCGCAGGAGCTCCTCTGCAGAGTAGATCGCCTCCCACAGCTCCTTCTCCGGCAGGGTGCACAGCAGTCTGCCCAAATATTGAGGAATGAACCGAGCCACCTGCTCCTGACCTGTTTCCAGCTCACGCATGAGATCCACAGCGATCTCATTCCGCTGGTCATCCCTGAGGACCTTACAAATATCAAGGAGCCGTTCTCCCGCATAGGTTCGGACAGGTAAATGCTCGCTGACAGACAGGAGGTTAGACAGATGCATAGCTGTGTGGAAGGCATTCTCCGGATGCTGTTCCAGATCACGACACAGCATATGGATCTGCACCTGCTTCACAGTCCAGTGTACCGCATTCTTCAGATTGCTCAGGTATAGCAGTGCAACATCCCAATCTTCTCTATGGTAGCCACTTCGTAAATATCGAACAGTAGGCTCGTCCTCCTCTCGGGGCTCTAAGATCTGCGCAAGGAACGCTCCTCTGTACTTAGGTCGGAAATGATGGACACAGCGCAGTGCCACGATCTGCCATCTGGGAACGGTGCTATCCAGCATCTGAAGGATCCGTGGCTCCGTCATGGCAACCATTTCCTCAGTGACAGCCTCGGTTGGAACCCGACACAGGGCATCCAGCAGCACGAAGCACTCCATCTGCTGCAGCTCAGATAAATGGGAGAACAGCACCTGTGCCAGCTTAGGAGCCAAAGACTCCTCGCAAGCCTCAAACAAGGTCTCGCAAATGGTCTTCAAGGAGTTCATAATTCGGAAGGCATGCTTCTGTGCGATCTTGTGATCCGGATGGAGGCATTGCTCCACATAGCTGTCCCACAGAGCCACAGACTCCTCCAACAGCGCCAGCATAGTC
>JAGBGB010000021.1 GCA_017936205.1 Oscillospiraceae bacterium | reverse complement strand
TGATACCGATATTTCTTGTATTCTCAAGAGAATATTGTCTCGGCATTGCGGTACTCCTTTTTGATTACCAACGGAAATGGGAGAATGCCTTGTTGGCTTCTGCCATCTTATGGGTATCCTCGCGCTTCTTAACAGAAGCACCGGTGTTGTTGCAAGCGTCCATGATCTCGCCTGCAAGTCTTTCCTTCATGGTCTTCTCGCTGCGCTTACGGGAATAAGCGGTGATCCAGCGCAGACCAAGAGTCTGACGACGCTCGGGACGAACTTCCAGGGGAACCTGGTAGGTAGCGCCACCGACACGGCGGGACTTAATTTCCAGGGAAGGCATGATGTTTTCCATAGCCTGCTGGAATGCGTCGAGACCGTTCTTGCCGGTCTTCTGTTCGACGATTTCAAATGCACCGTAGACGACACGCTGGGCTACACCCTTCTTGCCGTCCAGCATAATGCTGTTTACGAGCTTAGTTACCAGAGTAGATTTGTAGATAGGATCCGGAAGAACCTCTCTCTTGGGAACATTACCTCTTCTGGGCACTTCGCTTCCCTCCTTCATATAATGATTTCATAGGTACTTCGACAGCCGTGCTGTCGTTGGTGCCTGCCAGGTGTTTCCCATACATATATAAAATATATAAAAAACGCATGGCAAGGCGTTGCCTTGCAATAAGGCGTTGGAATTGGGCTTAGGAATTACTTCTTCTTGGCCTTGGGGCGCTTCTGACCGTACTTGGAACGGCTCTGCATACGACCCTGAACACCCTGAGTATCGAGGGTACCACGGATGATGTGGTAACGGACACCGGGAAGGTCCTTAACACGGCCGCCACGAATCAGAACGACGGAGTGCTCCTGCAGGTTGTGGCCGACGCCGGGGATGTAAGCAGAAACCTCGTAGCCATTGGTCAGGCGAACACGAGCGATTTTACGCAGTGCGGAGTTAGGCTTCTTAGGAGTGGTGGTACGAACTGCAGTGCAGACGCCTCTCTTCTGGGGGGAAGCCAAATCGGTAGCACGGTTCTTCAGAGTGTTCAGACCCTTCTGCAGAGCGGGAGCGGTGGACTTATAGGTGACCTGCTCTCTGCCCTTTCTGACCAGCTGATTAAAAGTAGGCATGTTTTTCTCCTTTCTTTTGATCTTTCTGTTTCCAGAATTTATAGTATCCCGAAATATCCTAAAATATTCCGTTGGATATAAATTTAACAATCGCAGGAAGCGCTCTCTTCCCTTACACGATTGCTGCCGCTGCGGCAGGCACGGAGATCTCGCAAGCAGCTCCAAGCTGCTTCATGGTCTGCACATAGACCACATTGGTTTGTGTCTCCAGACAGATTCGGAAAATAGGCTCTGTCAGCATGGGGTCGGCATCCTCTGCAAGGAATACCTTCTTGGCAGCCCCACTTGTCAAGGCCTTGCGCAGCTGCTTGATCCCGACCACCTTGTTAGCGGTCTTTAGCTCCTCAAGCACTTTGTACACCTCTTAGATCATAAGCGATTTTTAGCACTTGGACTGTGAATTTCGCAGTCTCACACGATTACGGATTATAGCAGAATTCACGAAAAATGTCAATCTTTTTTGAAGAAATTCACAAAATTTTTTTATATTTTTTAATACGCTACGCCCCAGTAAATAAGCTTTTCCGCAGGCTTGCCGCAAATAGCGCACTTATTGCCAATGGGAAGCTCACCGAAGGGCATACAGCGGCTGGACATACCGGCTTCATCCTTCATTTTCAGCTCACAGGCAAGGTCTCCGCACCACATGGTACGGATGAAGCCGCCGTTCTCCTCCTGCAGTCTCTTGGCCTCTTCCAGAGTTTCTGCATCATAGGTGTGGTCGGTCAGGTTCTTCTTCGCCCTCTCGAACATGCCTTGGTGAACCTTCTCCAGAAGCTCTGCAGCCACAGTCTCCAGCTCAGACAGA
Source organism: Oscillospiraceae bacterium (assembly GCA_017936205.1). Taxonomy (GTDB): domain Bacteria; phylum Bacillota; class Clostridia; order Oscillospirales; family Oscillospiraceae; genus JAZOXB01. The sequence continues at coordinate 1,907 of JAGBGB010000021.1, read as the reverse complement.
GAAACGAAGCTCTTCTCCCCATTGTCACGGCGAGCGAAAACACACTGCTCCTTCTCGATGTCCTTGGGCCCGATCTCCAAACGGAGAGGCACGCCCTTCATTTCATATTCGGCAAACTTCCAGCCGGGGCTCTGCTCAGACTCGTCGATCTTTACACGGATCCCAGCCTTCTTCAGGCGGTCTGCCAGCTCACGAGCCTTATCCAATACGCCCTCCTTGTGCTGAGCAATGGGGATCACCACTACCTGAACAGGGGCTACCTTGGGAGGCAGGACCAGACCGTTGTTATCCCCGTGGGTCATGATGATACCGCCGATAAGACGGGTAGACAGTCCCCAGGAGGTCTGATGGGGGTAGGCAAGCTGATTGTTCTTATCGGTATAATGGATATCGAAGGCATGGGTGAAGCCATCTCCGAAGTAGTGGGATGTGCCTGCCTGCAGGGCCTTACGGTCGTGCATCATGCACTCGATGGTGTAGGTTCTCTCTGCGCCGGAGAACTTCTCCTTGTCGGTCTTTCTGCCACGAACCACAGGCATAGCCAGATAATTCTCGCAGAAGTCGGCATAGCAGTCCAGCTGGTTCTCAGTCTCCTCCATCGCCTCCTCTAAGGAAGCGTGGAGTGTGTGCCCCTCCTGCCAGAGGAATTCACGGTGACGGAGGAAGGGACGGCTGGTCTTCTCCCAGCGAAGAACGCTGCACCACTGATTGTACTTCACAGGCAGATCACGCCAGGAATGAACGATGTCTCTGAAATGCTCGCAGAACAAAGTCTCAGAGGTGGGACGGATGCACAGCCGCTCCTCTAACTTCTCCTGACCGCCGAAGGTGACCCATGCACATTCGGGAGCGAAGCCTTCTACATGATCCTTCTCCTTCTGCAGCAGGCTTTCGGGGATCAGCAGGGGCATATAAACATTCTGGTGTCCGCTCTCCTTGAACATCTTATCCAAGATCGCCTGTATGTTCTCCCAGATGGCATAGCCATAGGGACGATAAATAAAGACGCCCTTAATGCCGGAGTAGTCGATGAGCTCTGCCTTCTTGCACACATCGGTGTACCACTGGGCAAAGTCCACCTCCATATCTGTAATTTGATCAACCTTTTTTTCCTTTGCCATTGTTATACCATCCTTTCGGTTTTATATCTCTTTTTATTTTATCACATCTGTCAAGAGGGTACATAGAATGGGACGCGGGAGCCTCTTGCCTCCCCCCTTAGCAGAAAGGAGGTCTGATCTATGACGCTCACAGTGACCCTCGATCCCCTGATCGCTGCCTTCTATGAGCAGGTGGCTTTGCACGCAGGACTTCCTCTGGAAACCGTTCTGTCCGATGCCTTGTTCAAGCTGGCAGGGGAGCTCGCCTTGGAGGCAACAAGGAAAAAGGATTTGTAATTTGCCTCTCTTTGTGATATAATTCTTACCGGATAAATATTACATAAGCAGAGGAGAGATCCTATGAAATCCATTCGTGATGTATTTAAAATCGGCAAAGGCCCCTCCAGCTCCCACACCATGGGACCGGAGAGAGCTGCCAAGAAGTTTTTGAAGCGAAATCCCGATGCCACCTCCTTCCGTGTCGTCCTCTATGCCTCCCTGAGCAAGACCGGCTCCGGTCACGGTACGGATCGAGTGCTGTATGAGGTTCTGGGCAGAGATCGAACCGAGGTCATTTTCTCTGATTCCACAGAGCCTGTCCCCCACCCCAATACACTGGATTTCTTCGCCTACGATGCCCAGGGACAGGAGCTCAGTACCATGCGAGTGCTGTCTATCGGCGGCGGTGATATCCAGATCGTAGGCGAGAACAGCAAGGAGTTGGAAGAAACCTACCCGGAAAACTCCTTCGCTGAGATCGCTCAGTTCTGTAAATGGCGTTACATCTCCCTGCCGGAATACGTAGAG
>JAGBGB010000239.1 GCA_017936205.1 Oscillospiraceae bacterium | reverse complement strand
GCAATGCGCGCCCCTACGAAGGGGTAAATCAAACTGTTCGATAAATCGAACTTTCATCGGGCATGGGGGAGAGGTATTTATTTGTATTATAAACAGATTTTTATAAAATGCAAGAGCTTTTCGGGCTTAGGGGTTCGTAGGCTGTGTTTTTTTAGATTACTCGTCAGATGGTGCTAAATTCCCTTGATACTCTACGGTGATGTGTTTGGCAAGCGGTTCTTGTTCGGTACTGGCATCTACCGTAACGGCGCCGGTATAGAGGGCGTTTACAATGGCGGCATAGTCTTCCCTTGTAAAGCTGTCGTTCCATTGGGTGCTGTCAGGCAGAGCTACATGATTTTTCTCTAACTCACTGCCGCTGACTAAGCCCAAGTTTTGTACCGTTCCACCCAGACTGTCCCAGTCATCCTCTAAAATCAGCTTGGACAAGGCCCATGGGATGGTAGCAGAGAAGTTCTTCATGGCGGAGGTCAAAGTGGTTCCGCTACCGTATATCTCGTCAATGATTGCTTTCATGTCCATATCTACACCAATGGCTCTAAAGTCGTAGGGGCACTCTATATCTTTAAAATATGTGTAAATCCCTCCGCCGCAGAAGCAGACTGCTTGGGTTCCGGACTTGAACCATTTGCCCACATGCTCTTGTACCCCTCGTGCGCCTGCATCGCAGAAGCACTGGAAGGAGTAGCCGTATTTTACCGAAGCTTGGATCCCTAATTCCCCGGCGGCGTAGTCTGCTCCCTGTATAAAGCCGTAACCATATCGCATGACTGCCGGAACTGCGATTCCTCCTACAAAGCCGAGGTTTGTGTATCCCATTCTGACAGTAGCGTAGCCTGCCAAAAAGCCGGCGACTTCTTCCTGATAGACAGCGGAGAATACATTCTTGGGATAGACATAGGAAAAATCATCGGTACAGCCTGCGGCATCCTGCAGGTCGAATTCTCCCACATCCAGAGCGATGTAATAGACCTCCGGATACTTTTCGGCGGTTTCCACAATGGCTCCGGCGAAACTGAAGCCGGGAAGCAGCAGCACATTGGCACCTTCGCGGATGGCTTGCTCGATGGCGGTGACTCGTGCCTCTGTGCTGTCCATTTCAGGCTTGTAGTAGGTGAAGGGGATGTTGTGCTCCTCACACCAATCCCGCCCTGCTTCATATGTGGTTTGGTTAAAGGAGTGGTCTGTAATGTCATAATAATCAGTGATCATGGCGACTTGGAACAAGGCTTGAGGGGAAACTGTGGTTTCTTCCGTGGTTTCCGTGGTAGATTCGGGAGGGAGCTGCAGGGATAGATCCTCATCTCCCTTGCATCCGCTGAAACAGGCAGCAAGCAGGCTCAGCAGCAGGATCCAAAGCAAGCATTTTTTCATGGTGATACTCTCCTTATTATAATAGTATAGGAGAGGGAAATGGGAATCAAAAAATCCCTCTCTGTCCTAAAAGACGGAACAGAGAGGGATAGATTACAGAAAAGTTTGAATTATTTTCTATTCGGGATGAATTCTATTTGCCAAGCTGTTGATTCTTGGCATAGGCAGCCAAGACGGCTTTCTGGGTGGCACTTCGGAGCCCGTGCTCCTCTAGAGCACAAACACCGGCGATGGTGCTGCCGCCGGGGGAGCAGACTGCATCCTTCAGGGCTGCGGGATGCTCTCCTGTTTGCAGGACCATCTCTGCCGCACCTGCCATAGCCTGAGCGGACAGGGCGAGGGCAACATCTCTGGGCAAGCCGCAGGCAACCCCTGCATCAGCCATGGCCTCTATGAAAATGTAGCAGAAGGCGGGGCCACAGCCACTGACCGAAGAAGCTGCATCCATAAGAGAGCCATCCAAAGGGAAGATCAAATCCGCAAGCTGCAGAACAGCTTCCAGCTCGGCGGCGTCCTCCGCTGTAGCATATTTCCCGACTGCATAAGGAATACAGCCCTTTCCGACCAGAGACGGTGTATTGGGCATAATGCGGATCACGGGACAGCAGCAGCCGGAGAATTCTTCAATCTGCTCACAGGACAGCCCCGCAGCCATGGACACCAAAACGAAGCTATCGGTTCTGGCAGAAAGAATAGGGGAGAGACTCTTTAACAGATCCTTCATCTGGTGGGGCTTTACCCCAAGGAAGATCATCCGTGCCTCAGATGCAATGGTAGGATTGTCCGAAGCAGTGCAGTCATGAGCAGCGGCGAAGGTCACAGCCTTCTCCTCCGAACGGCTACTGACCAGGATCTGAGCATCGGGAACGCTTTTCCTCGCAATGGCAGCCAAAGTGCCGCCCATATTTCCAATTCCAATAAAGCCGATTTTCATCATAAGGAATACCTCAATCTACAGGAAACTAAACTGTACTACAAATTATATCAGAATATAGATAGAAATGCAACACTTTGTCAAAAAAAGTTCCTTCGGAAAAAGGTTTCTTGTGCAATCCGTACAGGGAAAGGCGGAACAATAATTTCTCCGTTTCCTACAAAAAAATTTAAAAAAATTTGTGAAAAAAAGAGAAAAAATACTTGACATTTTGGAGGTCTTGAGATAGAATAAGAAAGCACGAGTTCGGCGTAGAACTGTGTGCACTGCGATGATGCAGGAGATTGCGTCGAAAGACGGTAACTTCTGCGGAGTATGTCCGGTCATCGGGCGGCTGAGGTAAATATGTGCGTGGCGTATATCGCCATAAACATGAAGCTCGGTCGGCACAAGTCGGCCTTTTTTCATGCAGATGGAGTGATACGCACGGATAAGCGTACAACAAATTGCCTCGACCGTACCCAGAAAACCAGAGAATACCTGAGTACGATTTTTAGGAGGAAAACAACAATGGCTAACAACATGATCAGAATTCGCCTGAAGGCTTATGATCACCAGATCATCGATGCACCTGCAGAGAAGATCGTCGAATCCGCAAAGAGAAACGGCTCCACCGTTTCCGGCCCCATTCCCCTTCCCACCAAGAAGGAGATCGTTACCATCCTGCGTGCTGTTCACAAGTACAAGGATTCCCGTGAGCAGTTCGAGCGCCGCACCCACAAGAGACTGATCGATATTCTTAACCCCACCCCCAAGACCATCGAGGCTCTCCAGAGCTTGGATCTGCCGGCTGGCGTTGAGATTGAGATAAAGCTGTAATATACATTATAATATAGTACAGCAGTCCCTCGCAGTCCCCTGACCGCTGCCGAGCGGTCCCGGGTCAAGTTGGCAAACCAATGACTGCCCAATGGTTAAGTTTGTCAACCAATAACCTAAAAAAGGAGTAAACAAAATGCAGAAAGCAATCATCGGCAAGAAAGTGGGCATGACCCAGATCTTCGAAGAGTCCGGTCGCGTGATTCCTGTTACTGTTATTGAAGCAGGTCCCTGCGTCGTCGCTCAGAAGAAGACCATCGAAAAAGACGGCTACAACTCCGTACAGCTTGCATTCGGCGATGTCGCTGAGAGAAAGCTGACCAAGCCTGAGCTGGGCCATCTGAAGAAGGCAGGCGTAGCTGCCAAGAGACACCTGAAGGAATTCAAGCTTGACAATGCTTCCGAGCTGGAAGTCGGCGCTGAGATCAAGGCCGGCGTCTTCGCAGCAGGAGACCACATCGATGTTACCGGCATCTCCAAGGGCCATGGCTTCGAAGGTTCTGCCAAGCGCCACGGCACCCATGTTCAGAAGAACAGCCACGGCGGCGGCCCCGTTCACCGTCATTCCGGCTCTATGGGCGCTTGCTCCACCCCCTCCCGTATCTTCAAGG
>JAGBGB010000238.1 GCA_017936205.1 Oscillospiraceae bacterium | reverse complement strand
GTGCCGTAGTTGGTGGTATCATCCGCATCCATGTCGGGGAGCAGATCGCTTGCAACATCGGAATACAGATTGGGCTGCTCCCAGCGGCAATAGACATACAGCAGGATACGGGCGATGTCACCCTTAATGTTGTCCCGTGGCTCTACCTTTCCGCACTCTTCAGGACTTGCAGAACTACCTCTCCATCAATGACACTGGTAGTCATGCCGTAACTGTCATCGGGAATATCACAGAAGCGATGGTCGCTTTTTGCTAAATTCACAGAGGCAATGGAAGGACGAAGATGGTGCAGATCTGCGCCACCGTAGTTCTGAGAGAAGGAGGCTTTGGACTTCGGCCACACATGCTCACGATTCAGAGTTGTGGAGCTAAGCTCACTGCGAAGACGGTCGGTGTAGAAGTACAGATAGGTATCGCTGCCTTCCTCTGCATCTGTTTTCAACCAATAGGTCGCAAGGGAAGTAGGCTCGTAGCCGGTATACTTAGGGAACAGGCTCTGGGTCTCAGACATGAGGCTGTGGAGCGCAGAATACAGGGGATTGTTTTGGGTGGCTGCATAGGAGTCTGTCGGACTGCTCCTGCCGGAAAGCCGGGAGAGGCTCTCGTAGGAGTATGAGCCTGAGTAATAGGCAGTAGCTTGGGCGCTGAGCTCTGTACAAACCTCGTGCCGTGTTCCGTTGTTGCTGACCAAGGTGCCGGTGGCAGCTAAGGCTGAGAAGGGGAGACACAGACTCAAAAGGATACAACAGATCAGCATACAGCACAAGGCACGTTTGCGTGAAATAAAGCGCATTATGTAGGGCTCCTTTCAGTTTTTGTAAAAATATTCTTATCATAAATCTCCAGAGAGAGTATAACGAATTTTCTTGCATTTTGCAAGGAAATTTCAAAAATTATTGCATAAAAGTTGCGTTATGAAACAAATATATCAAATTCGTCATTATGTACAAAAAATGGCAGAAAAATTCGTCAATAATAACAATGCGAAAAGCAGTCATGTAATACGACAAATGCGATAAACTGAACTTTGCTGAACTTGCTTTATGGAACTGTATATGGTAGAATATACTCATCAATTGCGGCTCTGAGCCCAAAATATGAAATGGAGATGACCCTCAATATGAAGATGTTCAGCAAGCGCGTCCTATCCCTGCTCCTGACTCTGTCCATCCTTGTAGGTCTGTTTGCAGCAATGGCAATCAGTGTCAATGCAGCGTCCTACACCTACAACAGCGGCAAGCGTGGCACCGTATGTACGGCACTGTCCTCTAAGGCGAAGTCCTACTATTCCGGCAGCTACACCTACGCCAGCCTGTCTGCCAAGTCCGGCAGCAGCCTCCGTACTGCTCTTCGTGCACTGGTTAAGCAGAAGAACAGCACCGTTGGCTATGCAGGTCTGCGTTCCTACATGAAGTACAGCGATGCCTATCAGGGCAGCAGCTCCAAGCTTCTGCTCCACTACTCCAGCGGCACTACCACCAGCACATGGGATTCCGGTAAGACCTGGAACCGTGAGCATATGTGGCCCCAGTCCCTGGGCGGCAATGCAGTTGAGGGTGACCTCCATGCAATGCGTCCCGCAGATCCCACCGCAAACTCCTCCCGTGGCAACCACAAGTATGGCGAAGTCGGCAGCGGTGCCAAGACTATGAAGACCTCCTCCAAGAACGGCAGTCTTCCCTGCGGCTATTACAAGAGCGATATTTTTGAGCCCCTGGATAATGTCAAGGGCGACTGCGCTCGTGTGGTTCTGTATGACTATGTTATGGCTTCTTCCATGAGCTCCGTAACAGAAGTATTCTCCGGTGTCAGCACCCTTCTGAGCTGGTGCAAGAGTGATCCCGTTGATACCTTCGAGATGAGCCGTAACGATGCTGTCCAGTCCATTCAGGGCAGCCGTAATCCCTTCATCGACTATCCTGAACTGGGGTGGAAGCTTCTGGGCTACGCAGTTCCCTCCGGTATGGTCACTCCCTCCAACGGCTCCGGCTCCTCCAGTTCTACCGGCGGTTCCACCGGCGGCTCTACCGGCGGTTCTAACAGCGGTAGCACCACCTCTACTGTTACCATCAAGTTCACCGGTGCAACTGCAGCTTCTATCACCGTTGAAAAGGGTGGTCGTGTGACTCTGCCCACTCCTACCTCTACTGCAGCAGGTAAGACCTTTGTTGGCTGGACTACCTCCACCGTCAGCAGCAGCACCACTGCTCCTACCTACTATAAGGCAGGCAACACCTACACCGTCAGCTCCAATCTGACTCTGAAGGCTCTGTACAAGTACACCACATCTTCCTCCACCGGTGGTACCAAGTACACCAAGGTCACTTCTACTCCCAGCAGCTGGGAGGGCACCTACCTCATCGTGTATGAAGGCGAGAACATGGTTCTGAACGGCAGCCTGACCAACCCCGATGTTGCCAAGAACTATAAGACCGTCACCATTTCCGGCAACTCCATCACTGCCAGCTCCACTGTGAACAAGTACGCAGTGACCATTGCTGCCTACAGCAGCGGCTATTCCATCCGTACCGCAAGTGGCTATTACATTGGTAAGACCACCAACGCAAACGGCATGAATAAGTCCAGCTCCACCAAGTATGTGAACAGCATCAGCCTCCTTTCCAACGGCACTGTGAACATCAAGGGCAGCGGCGGTGCATATCTCCGCTTCAATACCACCTCCGGTCAGGATCGTTTCCGTTACTTCAAGTCCAGCAGCTACACCTCTCAGAAGGCCATCAGCCTCTACAGACTCACCGGCGGCTCTTCTTCCGGCTCTGTGACCTATTACACCACCAACGCCTGATTTGAGAATCTGACCCCATAATAAACAGCACCGCCTCCTGTCCAAAAACAGGAGGCGGTATTCTATGAATGAACCCATCTGAGCCGGTCTACTCGTTTCAAATGGGCTCGTTCTCTTATCTATAAAACAGTATGAAACAGCAAGATAGCTTTAGATGAATGTACAGTTGTAGAATATATCCTTATGGCTCTGATGGGAATTTTAAAAGCAAATAGGGCTCAATATCAAGAACAGTTGCAATGTTTAAGAGGAGCTCTATAGACAAACCACGGTTCATATTAGGTGCCTCGATAGCCCCCATGTGCTGACGGCTGATCCCAACCATTTCTGCAAGCTGTTCTTATGACAGCTTCTTCTTTTTCCTGTAGTATGAGATTGCATAGCCGATTTCTGTCAGATGCTCCGTATTGTCGAATTTCGTGTGTGGTTGTTGCGTCAATGTTGCCACCTCCATATTTAATATTTTACCCCAAAATAAGAACAAGATAAATAATTTCAAAGACGACTATTGACGTTTGGAGCACGACATAATATAATTACAACACGAGAATTAGATAAAACAAGGAGGATGACTATGAATAACAGAAAGAATGAACTGGTGCTGTCAGCACTTGATCTCGTGAGAGTCGGAGAAGCACTGGAAGAGGCAAAGAGGAAGCTAAGAATGCTGGTTGAACAAGGTGTACCCTATGAGTCGGAAGAAGTGAAAAAGGCTTTCGACAAATGCTTTTTGTTGCAACAGCAGTGGAAGGAGCTTGAAGCTAAGCATATTCGATTGAAAAACAGAATTACCGGAAACTGATCCGTCGCGCTGTCATCTAACTGACAATTGATATTACACAGGAGGGCTTTTGTGAATCTTCATTAGGAGTGAAGTCTGAAAAAGTGAAAACGAACTCTGTCTTTGGAGTATTTACGCAGCAAACAAAGTATTTGAAAATAGAAATTCTCTGAATCGTAAAAAAGTAATGTTTTTTGCTTTACACGGGTAAAAAACCGTGATAAAATATGAGTATTCAGATCCTGAATTTCACGGAAGATCCACACATTATGATCTGATTACTGATCCATTTTAATTGAAGGAGTTTTTGCCATGAAAAAGCTATTAAAGGGTGGCACTATTATTAATGCCGATGGCAGACTGGATGCAGACCTTCTCATTAACGGAGAGGTTATCGAAGCCATTGGTACCGATCTGTGTGCAGAGGATGCTGAGGTTATGGATGTCAGCGGAAAGCTGCTGTTCCCCGGGTTTATTGATGCCCATACCCATTTTGATCTGGATGTATGCAACACCACCACTGCGGATGATTTCTATAGCGGCAGCCGTTCTGCCCTCCGTGGTGGTACAACTATGGTCATTGACTTTGCCTGTCCCAATAAGGGAGAGAGCCTGCAATACGGTCTTGACCTGTGGCATAAGAAGGCAGAGGGGAAGACGGCATGTGACTATGGCTTCCATATGACCATTGATGACTGGAATGAGGAGATCATTGCAGAGCTGCCTAAGATGTTCGAGCAGGGCATTTCCTCCTTTAAGATGTACATGACTTATCCTGCTATGATGATCGGGGACGAAGCCATGTTCAAGGCACTGCGGAAAATGAAGGAGCTGGGAGGCATTGCCGGTGTTCACTGTGAGAATGCCGGGGTCATTGATGCCCTCATTGCCGAGAAGAAGGCAGCGGGGGACTTAGCACCCTCTGCCCATCCGGAATGCAGACCTGCCATTCTGGAGGCCGAAGCCATTTCCCGTCTGCTGAAAATGGCTGAGGTGGCAGATGTTCCCGTTGTCATCGTCCACCTGTCCTCTGAGGCAGGTTTGCGTGAAGTAGAGGCTGCCAGAGCCAGAGGGCAGAAGGTTTTCGTAGAGACCTGCCCCCATTACCTGCTGCTGCAGGATGAGCTGTATTCTCTTCCGGACTTTGAGGGAGCCAAGTATGTTTGTGCTCCTCCTCTGCGGAAGGACGAGGACAACGATGCCCTCTGGGAGGCACTGAGGAACGGAGCTGTCCAGACAATTTCAACCGATCATTGCAGCTTTACTCTCAAGCAGAAGGATGCAGGCAGGGAGGACTTTACCAAGATCCCCGGAGGAATGCCCGGTGTAGAGACCCGTGGCGTCCTGCTGTATACCTACGGTGTTGTTACGGATAGGATTTCTGCGGAACGGATGGTAGAGCTTCTAAGCGAGGCTCCTGCCAAGCTCTACGGCGCTTACCCTCGTAAGGGCAGGCTGGCAGTAGGGGCTGATGCAGACATCGTCGTTTACGATCCCAACGGGATCCGCAGGATCACTGCAAAGGATCAGGTCTGCGCAGTGGATTACGCTCCCTATGAGGGCTATGAGATCTCCGGACATATTGCCCAGGTCTGGCTCCGAGGTACCCTTGCAGTAGAAGAAGGGGAGATCCTTGCAGACCGTGGCGGTCAATATATTCCTCGCGGAAAGTCCGTTCTGTGATTGAGGGATCTTCCTTTTGGCTATACTTCCCACGGGAGGGATCAAGAATATGGTCAAGGGAACAACTCGACAGGTCATCGTGGTCAAAGCCACGGATACTCGTCTTTTTGAGCAAGCCATCTTTCTGCTGAAGGAGGATGCTCTGGAGAAGCATGGTGTCACAGAACGGCAGCTTTTAGAGGAAGCTAAGCGGCTTTCCGAGAACTGTACACAGAGTAAGCCCTCAGCATTCCGAGGGGTGCATCGTTTGCCGCCTCTTGCATGGAGTGGATTGGGCGCAGCCCTAACCGGGGCTGCGTGGTTGCTTACTGCTCTGTAGAGCTGTGAAGGCAATGAATCCGAATGTGATCGTCCCGTCAAAGGAACAAATCTTGTTCTTTTGACGGGATATTTGTATTTCTTGCAGAAAAATCATAGAATTTATGGATAATATTTGTGATATCTGTGGAAGAACCTTGCTTTTTCCTTGATTTATGATATGATTATCTTAGGATTTTTGTAGGATTCTATTGAATTTCGGAAAGGATGTAATGCAATGAAAAAAGTACGTTTCGCAAGACTTCTATGTAGCTTTCTGCTCCTGACTCTGCTATGCTCCCTCTTGCCGGGAGGCGCAAAGGTAGAGGCTCTTACAGCGGAAGCTCAAACTGAGATGGATAATATTCTCAAGAATATTACAGGCGCAAAGGAGTTCACTGTCAACAAACCGGTTGACAATGGTATCGTGGTGGATATGAAGGACTTCGGCTTATCTGAATCCAATACCCCTGCAGCCAATGAGACAGCCTTCGCCAACGCCATTGCCAAGGTCAAATCTACCAAGGCATGGAAGCTGAACATTCCCAAGGGCACCTATGCAGTAGCCCTGACAGGGAAGGAGGCGATCCCCCTTTCCAATCTCAGCAATTTCCTTTTGGAGGGCAATGGTTCCACGCTGATCTTCTCCGTGGGAAGCAGTCTGAACAATAATGCCAGCTATATTTCCATGAACAACTCCAATACCATTGCTATTCGGAATCTTTCCTTGGATTGGGACCGTTCCATTTATCCAATTTATGGCATCGGTAAGGTCACTGCAGTGAATAAGACAGCCGGGACCGTTGACTTCCAGTTCAGCGATATTACGGTTCCCGACAATGCTATCTTCGGTGGTGGCAGAAGCTGGGATCCTGCAAGCAACAACCGTTCCGAAACCGTAGGCTTCCAGTTCCCCGGAGGAGCCCACTTGCTATGTGATAAACTCCTTACGTCATCTTTCAT
>JAGBGB010000237.1 GCA_017936205.1 Oscillospiraceae bacterium | reverse complement strand
TATTATGCCGCTGGTAAGCGGCATGGCGGCAAAGCCGCCAAGAAATGCCGTGTAATACTGTTCTTGCCGCCATAGGCGGTGCAGGATATTCATCCTGCAATAAAATGGTTTTCAAACCATTTTATCAAGAAACAGTATTATTGATCCCTGATGCTGCGTTTGGTAGCATAGAACAGAGCCACCGTAAAGAGGATCGCAATACCGATAATATAGTAGATCGTAGTTCCGATGCCGCCTGTAGGGGGTAGGATCGTGCTATAGGTATTCTCTACTCTGACCTCCACACGGTCCATTTTGGGAGAATTGCTGGCAACTGCCTCCTCCCCATCCACATGAACAGTCAGTCGGGAAACCTCCTGCAGCCCTCGGTCATTCTCCTTGTACTCGGCAGAAAGCTGCAGCCGGATGGGCTCCTCCAGAGCATGGTAGCCCTTAGGAGCTTTGATCTCCTTCAGGTAATAGCTACCGGGACGAAGACCGATTACGGACACTCTCCCCTGATCATCGATGGTCAGAGTGCTTTCAGGCTTTTGATTCGCAAACCATCCGGCAGCCCTGCCGTCCACGCTCACAGAAAGATACTCTTCTGCCTCATTCATCAGCACAAATTCTGCACCGGTCACCGGAAGCTGGGTTCCCACATCCACCTTCTGAATATCCAACTGGAAGCTAAACACAGCGATCTCATTGGAGAAAACACGACTCATGGGCGTCTTGGCTCTCCCGTTCCACCGAGGATCTGTGGAGTAATCCATGTAGATATATCCGGGATTCCCCGAGCCGCCCAACACTGCATCCCGATCCAGAAGGGCCTGGTAGCAGATCACTACCCGCTGCTTGGGAGCCAAGCAGGACACCCCATGAATATCCGGGCAATGAACGGTCAGAATCCCATCCCTCTCAGAGATCTCGAAATATTCTGTAATATCCGCTCCGCTTGCTTCATTGATGCAGATCCTGACGGAGTCCTTCACAAAGGTAAAGCCCTCAGACAGCTCGTCGGTAATGGTAAAGCTGTAGGCGGTATACTGTGTGTAATTCTCAGGCACGGAAGCAATGACCTGAAAGGGTACCGTCTCGCCGATCCCATAGGCGGCAAAACGATCCCAGCCTGCACCGTCTTCCTTGGCTTCATTCCAGACCCACTTCTCCAAAGTAGGGGTCTGAGCAGAATCCCCATTAGGCGCAGGAGAAAAACGGAAAGCCTCATAGGTGTGAGACCCTGTCTGCGCAATATTATGATCCTGTGCAGCGACACAGTACAAACACAGCCCCACAAGCATAGCCAACAGGAGCAGGGCTAAAATGCCTTTCCTTACAGCGGACATGATCTCACTTCCTTTCGTTTTTCTTCCGCCCTTATGATACCTATCAAAAATAGAAAAGTCAAGTGTTAATTGCAAAAAACACCTTATTTCGTGCTTTTGGTTCTTTGAGAATAAATACATTTCCAAAACTACCGCCCCCTGCAGCACAGATGGAAAAATTCTCCTCATTCCGCTGCATTGCAGGCAGCCGGCGTGCTCCGTTGCAGCATTATTCCTGCACTACGCCCAGCTCCCGATCAATGTCTTCAAGAGCCATCTTACAGCTATGGAGCTCCTCTGCATACTCATCTTTTTTGCGGAGCTCTGCTTCAATATTCCCCTGTCTCCGTTCCAGATCGGCAAGGGTTTGACTCAGGGCTTCCAGATGTCGGGGCAGATTTTCCAGCACGTGATCCACACGAGACAGATAGCTGATCTCTGCTTCACCCAGCTCTACAAGATAGCGCCCTCTTCTCTGCAGCCACAGGAAGGGAGCTTCCCTGCGCATATTGGCAGGCAGGATCACATGGAAGCCCTGATATTGCATCAGGATCCGCTCCTGCCCCTGCAGTCCATTGTTCTGAACCGCTGCAAAGAGCTGCGTACGCAGTTCCCTTCTCTGCTCACGCCTCAGCTTCTGCGTCTGTGCTTCATAAAAGTCCCGATCCTCGCAGCAATCGTCGATCAGCTGTTTCTGCTTCCGGAGCCGTTCCGGAAGCTGTGCAGCCTCCTGCTCTAATGAGAGCCGATTCTCTGCAGCCTTCTTCTGCAGAGTCATAAGTCGGGAGATCTCATTGGAGAGCTCCACCCTACGCTTGATCAGCGGATTACCGATTGCAAGGGCTTTGACCTCTGCATAATTCAGCACTGTATCCTCAATGTCCGATCCACTGCGCTCTACCCAAGAGCCGGACAGCAGACCCACAATGAAGCGCTGCTTGGTTTCCAGCAACTGCCAGGAGTAGGCATCAAAGCTACCCTCTGTAATGTAGCGGAAAATATGCACCCGTTTGTTTCCGTTCCCTTGTCGAAGGATCCGACCCTCTCTCTGGGTCATATCCGCAGGCCGCCAGGGCACATCCAGATGATGCAGTGCAATGAGCCGATCCTGTACATTCACACCTAAGCCAAGCTTAAAGGTGGAGCCTATGAGCACACGGATCTGTCCCTTGCGAACTCTCTCAAAGAGGACCTCCCGCCGCTTCTCCGTATTGGCATCGTGAATATAGGCAATCTGCATCTCAGGAATGCCACGGCGGGTCAGCAGCAGTCGCAACTCGTCATATAAGTTAAAGCTTTTCTTTGGGGTAGAGCTGTCACAGAAAATCAACTGGGTGCTCTTGTCCTCCATGGTGGAAAAGTACAGCTCTGCCACCTGATCGGCACAGAGGCTTGCCTTGTTCCCTGTGGCAGTCAGACAATCCGTGTCTACCAGTCGCATATCCAAGGCTGCCTTCCGTCCATCGGTGGTGATCTTCAGCATATTATCCACGGTGCGATCTACTGCACCCTTTCGCACCTGCTCTGCTCGCTGGCTGATCTGCTTCAAATATTCACGGAATTCCCAGGTTCTTTCTATAATACCGTCCTCATATCCGTAGGTTTCCGGGATGCCGTCCCGAAAATCCACCTGATGGAAATCTGCCACAGAGGCAAACAAAGCTGTCAGCTCGGGCAGGTTGTGGAATCGGGCAAAACGAGTGACCAGACGATATCCGCTGGTATCCACATCCACCTCGAACTCCGTCATCCGCTGGGCAAACATTCCGATCCAGCCATCAAAGCTCTGCAGCCCCAGTTCAGACAACTCCTGCCTCTGCAGATAGCTCTGCATAACGAAGGCATCGGTAATGGAGTTGGTAATGGGCGTACCTGTAGCCATGACCACACCGCCTCCACTCTCCTGCACAAGGCAGACCTTGTCCATCATGTCCTGGCACTTCTTAGAGCCTGCCGCATTGATGCCCAACACGCCGGTGGTTTGGGTCTCAATGGGTACATTCTTAAAGTTATGGGCTTCATCCACAAAGAGTCGTGTGATCCCTAAATCCTCGAAGAAGATCCCTTCCTTCCCCAGAGGAGCACGTTCAATGGCTTGGCTCAGCCTTTTCCTCAGTGCCTTCACCCGTCGTTGCAGACCGGAGGTAGCATTCATGCGATCCCGGAGTCGTTGCTCCAGCTCCTCGATCTGATGCTCCAGCTTTGCAAGCCCACGCTCAGGAGACAGCTCTATCAGCTCGAAGCAGGAATAGGCCATAATGATTCCATCAAATTCCTCGTCCCGAAGGGTGCACAGTACCTCGTCTCGTTTAGATGGTACAAACATCTTCGGTTCTACACACAGAAGCTTGGCATGAGGATACAGTGTCAGGAAAATATCTCTCCACTGTCCCACCAGATTGTTGGGAACCACAAAAAGATTCTTCTTCGACAGCCCCATTCGCCGCAGCTCCATTCCGGCAGTTGCCATGATGTAGGTCTTGCCGGAGCCTACATCATGGGCAAGGAGGGTGTTGGGAGAGAAGAGGATCCTTGCCACTGCATCCTTCTGATAGGGATACAGTTCCACCTCCGAGGACATGGTTGGGAAGCGTAAAAATGAACCGTCGAAGTTTCGTGGACGGAAGCTACCATAGGTTTCCCCATAGATTCTGCACAGCCGTTTCTTCCGACGCTCGTCCTGCCATATCCAATCTTGGAAAGCACGGATCAGCTTCTGCTGCTTCTCCAAGGCGGCAGTGGTCTCAGCCCGATTCAGCACCCGCTTCACACCGGAGCGGTTCTTCTCGTCAGGGATCTCGTCCATAACGCTGATGGTCTTCATATTCAGAGTACGCTCTAAGATCTGGAGCATACTGATCCGCTCCGTTCCATAGGTAGAGCGGGATGCGATCCGCTGCTTATAGGTAGGCTTATCCGTAATCTCCCATGTTCCCGTACCCGGATCGTGAAGCGTCTGACAATAGCAGTGCCCCGGGATCTTAAAAATATAGCGAATAAAGTCATCTATAATATCCGTGGGAACCCAAGGAGATCCGATGGTCACATAAATATCCTCCGCCTCCATGGGCTTAGGCAGCAGAGGTTGCAAGGCTTCCACATTGACTGCAAAATAACCATGATATTTGCTGTCTGCCTCCATAGCAATGCCCCACTTCCGCAGAACATTGCCTGAAAGATACTCCTCCGCCGTTTTCCAGCCCTCGTAGAAGCATTCCTTCCAGGTCTGAGGATCCTGATAAATAGAGCCCCTAAGCTCCCGGATGACTTCTGACAGGCATCGATCCGTCACGGCTCCAATAAAGGCAATATCTACCCTCCCCAGAGTGCAAAGAGACAGCTTCAGTGCCTCCTCCGTGCTCTCCATATGGATCCCGCGGGCTCTGGGATCCTCTGTAAAGGGATTCCTCCAATCCTCAGGCAGCTCCATAGAGGTGATCTGTCGGATATGCTCTAATTGCTTCTGTCTTTCCAGTTCTTCCCGGTGCCGGCGCGCTTCTTCCTCCTGTCGGAGCTTCTCCAATCGGAGGGCACGTTCTCGTGCCGCTTCCTCCTGTCTGCGCTTCCGCTCCGCTTCTCGCTCTCGCTCCATTGCGGCCTTTGCTGCAAGCTTCTGTCCCCGTTCCCTACGCAGTGCTTGGAGCTGCTCCTCCTGCTGCGCCTTCTTCTGTTCCCAGAGTTCTGCCTTCGCCTGCGCTTTGGTCAAACGCTCCATGAGCTTGTCATAGCTCGCCTGATCAATGGCACCGCTTTTCAGCAGCCGCCCCATCATTTCCAGGAAGCCCTTGTTCTCTTCCGACACGATCCACCCCTCCTTTCTGACCTGATCCTTTGTTATGGATTTTCCCGCATTCTATTCCGATCCCTATAGGATTCGTAAAATAATATTATACCACAGCTCCATAGAGCTCCGCAAGCTCCATTTTTCAAATTCCCATTTATCGTACCATTCGTAGGGGCGCGCATTGCGCGGAGGCTGCTGAAAAAGTCCGATTTTCAAAATCGTACTCCGAAAAAACGGGAGATTTTACGATATATGGTTTCAAAATGTTCGGAATACGCCGAGTTTTGTGGTAAAAATTTTTACAAGGGGACTTTT
>JAGBGB010000236.1 GCA_017936205.1 Oscillospiraceae bacterium | reverse complement strand
CGTAGGGGCGCGCATTGCGCGTCCGGTTCATGGCGGAACGGCATGAATACAAAAACCACCGAAAATGATGTATTTTTTCCAAAAATCGCAACATTTTTCACAACCACCAATTCTTGGTGGTTGTTGGACGCGCAATGCGCGCCCCTACGAATGGTACGATAAATCGGAATTTGACGAAGAATTGCGGAAGGGACTGTCTCATCTTGTTTGTGAGACAGTCCCTTTTCGTAGGCTTTTATTCAGCGGAGATCAGGTAGTAGTATACGGGCTGATCTCCCTTGAGGACGGATACCTCGGCTCCGAAGCAGTACTTCCGCAGGATGTCGGCGGCGGCTTCGGCCTCGGCTTCGTTGGTGTCGGCACCGTAGAAGATGGTAATGAACTCCTTATTTTCCTTAGCCAGCTTCTTGGCAAGAGACTTCAGCAGGATGGTGCAGTCCTTGTCACTGCCGAAGAGAGCACCGCCGTAAAGAGCCAGATATTCGCCGGCACGGATGTTGTGTCCGTCGAAGTCGGAATTACGGGCTGCATAGGTCAGCTGAATGGTGGTAACATTATCCATAGCGGCAGTCATAGCCTCCATGTTGGTCTCCTCATCCGCATCGGGGTCGAAGCACAGCATAGCGCTGACACCCTGGGGAATGGTCTTGGAGGGGACCACGATCAGCTTCTTCTCTGTCAGGCTTACAGCCTGCTGAGCAGCCATAATGATGTTCTTGTTATTGGGGAAGACGAAGACTACCTCTGCGGGAGTGGCGTTGACCTTCCGAAGAATGTCTTGAGTAGAGGGGTTCATGGTCTGTCCGCCCTGAATGATGTTGTCAGCACCCAGCTCACGGAAGATGTTTGCCAGACCCTCGCCGGCACAGACAGAAACCATGCCGTAACGCTTCTCGGGAGCAGCCACTACTTCAGCCTTGGGAGCTTCCTCCACTACCTTCTCGGTGTGCTGCAGCTTCATGTTCTCGACCTTAACGGTGACGAAGGAGCCGTAGCAGATGGCTTCACTCATGGCCTTGCCGGGATCGTTGGTGTGGACGTGGACCTTGATGATCTCATCATCATCCACCAGCACCAGACTGTCACCCAGAGTGGACAGGAAGGCACGGAGCTCCTCCGGATCCTTCCGATTCTCACGGGAGATGATGAACTCGGTGCAGTATTGGAAGGTGATATCCTCAGTATTAAAGTCTGCAAAATCTGCCTGCTCTTTCGCAGGCTCAGCAGAAACGGGAGCTGCCTCTATGACCTCTCCACGAGCAACTGCCAGCATTGCTTCTAAGACGAAGAGCCAGCCCTTGCCGCCTGCGTCTACGACCCCTGCCTTCTCCAGAACAGGGTTCTGGTACATGGTCTCAGCCAGAGCGGTGCTTGCGGAGTCTACAGCCACAGCCAGAACGGTCTCGAAGCAGTTGTCCACTGCGGTCTTTGCCTCCGCCTCTGCGGCAGAAACACGGGAGACAGTCAGGATGGTGCCTTCGGTGGGCTTCATAACAGCCTTATATGCAGCTTCTACACCTGCCTTCAGGGCAGCGGCAAGCTGCAGACCGTCACAGTCCTCTGCGCCCTTGAGCTTCTTGGAGAAGCCGCGGAACAGCAGGGACAGAATGACACCGGAATTGCCTCTGGCTCCTCGGAGCATGGCGGAGGCGGCAGTGTCGGCTACCTTGCTCAGAGTGCTGCTCTCCGGCAGCTTACGCAGCTCTGCAGCTGCGGCGTTCAGGGTCATGCTCATATTGGTTCCCGTGTCCCCATCGGGTACGGGGAATACATTCAGATCGTTCAGCTGCTGCTTCCGATTCTCTACGATGGCGGCTGCGCCCAGCAGCATAGTCCGCAGGTCAGAACCGCCGATAGTTGTCATCACGATGGTACACCTTCCTCTCAGTCAAGCATCATGGAGTCCACATATACAGTGACATCCTTGACCTCGGTGTCGGTCTGCTTGGTGACCATGTAACGCACCTCGGAAATAATGGACCTACAAACAACGGGGATATTCACGCCCTGATCAACCATAATGTGCAGGTCGATGGAAAGGCTGTTGTCCTCGTTCATGCGGACGGAAACACCCTTAGCCATGGATTCCAGCCGCAGCAGGTGAACCAGACCGTCCTTCACAGAGCGCATAGCCATGCCCTTTACGCCGAAGCACTTGGTAGCTGCATTGCCGGCGATCTGGGTATAGACATTCATGCCTACGCTGATGTTGCCGAATTCGGTTTCTTGTCGAAGCATAGTAGATACCTCCTGTTTGGATCAGATCATGCTTTCTTCCCAGCAGGCAGGGGCTTCCAGACCCAGCAGTGTTGCTACGGTGGGAGCCACATTGGCAAGACCGAAGCTGCCTTCCTTCAGGGTGTAAGCGGTGTCCTTGTCGTAAACGATAAAGGGAACGGGATTGAGGCTGTGGGCGGTACGGATGCTGGTCTTGCCCTTCTTGGTCTCGGTCATCTGATCCGCATTGCCGTGATCGGCAGTGATCAGAACGGTGTAGCCCAGACGGTCGGCAGCTTCCAGAACACGACGCAGACCCTCGTCCACGCATTCCATAGCAGTAATAACGGCTTCCATAACACCGGTGTGTCCCACCATGTCGCCGTTGGGGTAGTTGCAGCGGAGGAAATCGTACTTGCCGGATTCCATAGCGGCAATGAGTTTGTCGGTGATCTCTACGGACTTCATAGCAGGAGCCTGCTCGAAGGGCAGAACATCGGAGGGGATCTCTTCGTAGGTTTCCAGCTCCTCGCTGACCTTGCCGGAGCGGTTACCGTTCCAGAAGTAGGTCACATGACCGTATTTCTGTGTTTCGGAAACTGCGTATTCACGGATGCCATGCTTGCATAGCAGCTCGGTCAGGGTGTTCTGGATCACGGGAGGCTGCACCAGATAGCGACTGGGAATGTGCAGATCCCCGTCATATTCCAGCATGCCGGCAAACTGTACACCGGTATAGTCTCCGCGGTCGAACTTATGGAAGTCCTTGCGGTCAAAGGCAAGGGAAATTTCCTGTGCACGGTCGCCACGGAAGTTGTACAGGATCACGCTGTCTCCGTTTGCGATCTTGCCTACGGGCTCGCCGTCCTTGGCAATAACAAAGGCAGGAAGATCCTGGTCGATGCAGCCGATCTCTGCACGGTAGGTCTCAATGGCGTTTTTTGCATCGGCAAATTGTCTGCCGAGGCCACGAACATGGGTGTTCCAGCCATCCTCTACCATCTTCCAGTTGGCTTCGTAACGGTCCATGGTAATGTTCATTCTGCCGCCGCCGGAGGCGATGCAGTAGTGATAGCCCTCCCCGGACAGCTCTGCCAGAACAGCCTCTAACTGCTCTACATATTCCAGTGCGGAGGTAGCGGGGACATCTCTGCCGTCCAGCAGGATGTGGCAGCGAACTTCCTTCACAGCCTGAGCCTTGGCTTCTCTCAGCAGGGAGATCAGGTGGCTGATGTTGGAGTGAACATTTCCGTCAGACAGCAGACCTAAGAAGTGCAGGGTCTTTCCGTTCTTCGCATTGGCGATCAGCTCCTGCCAAGTCTGAGATGCGAACAGTGCACCGTTGGCAATGGATTCTCCAACCAGCTTGGCACCTTGAGAATACACCTGACCACAGCCAAGTGCGTTATGTCCAACCTCAGAATTACCCATATCATCATCGCTGGGCAGACCTACAGCGGAGCCGTGAGCCTTCAACCAGGTATAGGGACGGGTTGCGAATAATTGATCCAAAGTGGGGGTCTTTGCCACTGCAACAGCATCGCCGCTGCCGCCGTCACCGCGACCCACACCATCCATAATGACTAAAACGATAGGTTTCTTCATAGAGCATAAGCCTCCATATATAAAGATATCTAATCTATTTTACTACATTTTTTTCAAATGTACAATGAGAAATTTTGTTTTTTGGAACAAACTATAAAAATTCCAACTAAAGCATCAAGTTTTTTAGGTGCTTTTGGATGTTTTGTATAAGAAAAAAGCAGGATCCTTAGTTCAGAGTGCTTTCCTGCTCCAGAAGACTGCGGATCTTTTTCTCCAAAGCAGGGGGGAGGGGGCGGTCTGCGGAGATGGTTTTGGCAGCGGCTTCCTGAGCCTCCTGCAGGATCCCCAGATCCTGAGTCAGGCTGCCCATGCGGAACAGAGGCAAGCCGTGCTGTCGGGAGCCGAAGAAGTCTCCGGGACCGCGGAGCTTCAGATCCTCTTGGGCAATGCGGAAGCCGTCTGTGGTCTTACACAGAGCCTTCAGCCGCTGTCGGGTCTCATCGGCGTGGTTGTCCGAGACCAGAATGCAGTAGGACTTAGCACTGCCTCTGCCAATGCGTCCCCTGAGCTGATGGAGCTGAGACAGACCGAAGCGGTCTGCGTTTTCCACTACCATAAGGGTGGCATTGGGCACATCCACACCGACCTCGATGACAGTGGTGGATACCAGAATGTCATAGGCTCCTGCGGCGAAGGCTTCCATGACCTGATCTTTTTCTGCACCCTTCATTTTCCCATGGAGCAGAGCCACACGGAGATTGGGGAATACGGAGCTCTGGAGGGTCTGCGCCCACAGCTCTGCTGCCTTCAGGGATTCGGTTTCGCCCTCTTCGATGGCAGGACAGACAATGAAGGTCTGATGCCCTTCCGCAGCCTGCTTGCGGATGAAGTCGTTGAGCCGCTTACGGTATCGTTCATCTACAAGGAAGCTGTCCACCTGCTGTCGCCCCGGAGGCAGCTCGTCAACTACGGATACATCCAGATCTCCGTACAGGATCAGTGCCAGCGTACGAGGAATGGGGGTGGCAGACATGATCAGCAGGTGTGGCTGCTCTCCCTTGGACAGGAGGGCGGCTCTCTGGGCAACACCGAAGCGGTGCTGCTCGTCTGCGATCACCAGTCCCAGATCGGAGAACACGGTTGCTTCTGTCAGTAGTGCATGAGTGCCAATAAGCAGATCGATTTCTCCGGCAGCAAGGGCATCCCGACAGCGTTTTTTCTCGCTGAGCTTCATGGAGCCCGTCAGCAGGGAGACCCTTTGCCCCAGGGAGGCAAACAAGGGAGCTAAGCGCTCAAAGTGCTGCTTTGCCAGGATCTCAGTAGGCGCCATGAACGCCACCTGTTTATGATTCTCAATGGCAACGAAGGCGGCTGCTGCGGCGACCATGGTTTTTCCGCAGCCTACATCCCCCTGCACCAGACGGCTCATGGCATTTCCGCTGCGGAAGTCTGCCAGGATCTCCTCGATCACACGCCGTTGTGCCCCTGTTAAGGAAAAGGGGAGCGTCTCATAAAAAGCCTGAGGCTCTGTATGGTATGGGGGAACGCTCTTGTGGCTCCGCTTGCTGCGGAGAATGCTCAGAGCGGCGGAGAAGCAATAGAATTCCTCAAACACCAGTCGTCTGGTGGCGTGAGCCAATGCCTCCTGATCTGAGGGCTGATGGATCTGTCTCAGGGCGGTTTGGGCATCCCAGAGGCCGTATTCTCTACGAATATCCTCCGGAATGGTTTCTTGTATGGAACAGCGCCCCAGAGCCTGCTTGACCGCAGAGGCAACATTGTTGTTGGTCAGGCCTGCAGTCAGGGGATAAATGGGGACGATGCAGCGGGTGACCTTCCCGTAGCTGTCCAGAGGCTCGAACAGGGGATTGGTCATGGCATAGCCGATATAGTCCCCAACGAGAGTGCCGTAGAATACATAGCTCTCTCCACGGTGGAGTCGTTCCACGCTGTAGGAGGAATTGAAAAAGGTCAGATTCAGCTTCCCTGTATGGTCAGCCACGGTGAGCTTGGTGATCTCCAGACTGCGGCGATCCGGCTTGGGGATCCTGTGAGTCATGGGAGTGGAGATCACGGAGGCAATGAAGCAGGCAGGTGTTCCTACCTCAAGGGAGGCAATGGGCAGCATCCGTGTCCGATCCTCATAATCCCGAGGATACAGATGTAGCAGGTCGTCCATGGTGTCTACTCCCAATTTGGCAAAGAGCTCTGCCTTCTTGGGGCCGATGCCTGTTAAATTTAGTATGGAATTGGGATTCTTCTGTGCCATAAGCCCGTCCTCTCCATGTTGATCGTTGTTTGCAGGGATACCTTATATAATATATTATAAACCATTCTTTGCAGAACTGCAATGCAAAAATAGGGCAAAAATAAGCAAAAGCCTGATGGAAAAAAGCTCCATCAGGCGGAAAAATCCTTTAATTTTGCTTACGCCATAGCGTTGACCTTGATGGTCATGCTGCTCTTCTTGCGAGCGGCGTTGTTCTTGTGCAGGATACCCTTGTTGACAGCCTTGTCAACTGCAACCACTGCTGCAGTATAGGCGGCGGTAGCCTGAGCCTTGTCACCGGAAGCAACAGCTGCGTCGAACTTCTTGAGGATTGTCTTCAGAGCGGACTTAGCCATCTTGTTGCGTTCGTTGGCAATGCGGGAACGGATAACATGCTTCTTGTTAGCCTTAATGTTGGGCACGAGTTACACCTCCTTTGAAGATTTTCTCTTCAGCAATTACTAATTATACCGCACTCTCCTTATAAAATCAAGTGCTTTTTTGAAAAAAATAAATAATTTTTAAATTATTGGGAAAAACAAAAGGAAAAAGGGGGAAATCATATGATTCGGACGGATTTGGCACTGGAAGCCAAGGCTCTTTGGGAGCGATCAGCGGAGAAAACGACCAAATTGGAAGGTGTTAGAGCTGTAGAACGGGGGAATATAACATGGGTGGATATTCTGGATGACAGAGGAGCAAAGGCTTTAGGGAAGCCTGTAGGCAGCTACCTGACTCTGGAGCTGCCCTCCTATGACCGGGATCCTCGGGAGCCGGCAGAGACTCTGGCACAGGAGCTGAGAGCACTGATGAAGCTGGAGGAGGGACAGAGTGTTATGGTGGTGGGGCTGGGAAATACCGCAGTGACACCGGACGCCTTGGGACCTGAGACTCTGCGGGGGATCTTCCTGACCAGACATTTGATTCAAGGTCTGCCGGAGCAGTTCGGCTCCTGCAGAAGTGTCAGTGCTATAGCCCCCGGCGTGCTGGCTACCACGGGTGTGGAAAGCTTGGAGCTGGTACGAGGCGCAGTGAAGGCTGTAAAGCCCCACTGTATCCTCTGCGTAGATGCCCTCGCAGCAGGAAGTGTGGAACGATTATGTAACACGGTACAGTGCAGTGATGCAGGCATTGCTCCGGGCTCCGGTGTAGGGAACTGCAGAGCTGCCTTTTCAAAGGAGAGCTTAGGCGTCCCCGTTTATGCCATCGGAGTCCCTACTGTGGTGGATGCAGGTGGGCAGAAGCATATGATCCTGACCCCCAGAGATATTGATGAGCAGATCGCCTACCTCAGCAGGGTCTTGGCAGGGGGAATCAATCTGGCTTTGCATCCGGAATTTTCCTATGATGATTTTGTACAATTTGTTCCAACCTACAGGTAGTGACTTATGTAAACCTCGTATGCAAGAGATGCAAGCATATACTGCCTGTGCACAACCCTGTGCATAGTGTGCAAAACTGTGGATAGATAAAGGGTTTTGAGGGGTCGTATTCCGATGGATAGACGATGCATAGGGTGAATATATGCAGGAATCTCAGAGAATATTTGGTTTCAATAATTCTGTTTTGCAACCATAATTCTGTTATTATGTAAACCAAATCACTGAGAGAAATGGTGAAAAAAGTTTGAAAATCCCCGAAAGCTGTCGAAAATAGAAAGTCGTTTTACCACCATTTTTGTAGAAAGACCCAAGGAGCCTTCGTCGAAGTGTACAAAAAACAGGAATGAAACCTCATTCTTGGGAAATACTGTTTCCACACACAAAGATGGAGGATAAGTCATGCAGGGAAAGGTTGAGATCTGCGGTGTGAACACTGCAGAGCTGAAAACACTGAAAAGTGACGAGATGATCCCCTTGCTGAAGCGGGCGCAGCAGGGGGACGAGGAGGCGCGACAGCAGCTCATAGAGGGCAATCTTAGGTTGGTGCTTTCTGTGATCCAGAAGTTTATGGGAAGGAATGAAAATCCCGATGATCTGTTTCAGGTGGGCTGTGTGGGACTGCTGAAGGCCATTGCCAATTTTAATACAGATCTGAATGTTCGTTTCAGCACCTACGGAGTGCCCATGATCGAGGGAGAGGTGAAGCGCTACCTTCGGGATTACAGCGCCATTCGGGTGTCCCGCAGCATTCGGGACATTGCCTATCGGGTATTGCAGTGCAAGGAGGCTATGCAGGCAGAAGGAGGAAAGGAGCCTACCATGGAAGAGGTGGCTCAGCGGTTGGAGCTGCCCCTGAAAACAGTAAATGAGGCTCTGGATGCCATGGTGGCACCCATAAGCCTCTTTGAACCGGTCTATTCCGATGGTGGGGATCCGCTGACGGTTATGGATCAGGTCAGTGATACCAAGAATACAGACGAACGCTGGTTGGAGCATATCGCTCTAAAGGATGCCATTTCCGCACTGGGAGAACGGGAACGGAGGATCCTGACCATGCGATTCTTCCACTGTAAAACCCAGATGGAGGTGGCACAGGAGGTGGGCATTTCTCAAGCTCAGGTGTCCAGATTGGAGAAGAACGCCATTGCCTCTCTGCGGAAGTCCATTTGTGTCAGCTAATCCCTGAGAATATAGGAGAAGGGGTCCAAGCGGGTCACGCCCATGGCCTTTAGCACTTGGATACTGTGGGCTTGATCCGCTTCTGTATTAAACTCCGGGATCAGGGGCACACGAACCACGACTCGTTCCGAGCCTACCAGAGAAAGAAGCAGCTTTAGGTTGTCATGAGCCGTGGCGGCTTCTTGCCCTGTGTAGGCACGATAAATGGCAGGGTTCATATCCTTGATATCTACAATGAATCCGTCTATACATTGGGCTGCTGTGTGGATTTGCTCGGCGGGTACGTGGAGGCTGGTTTCTGCATAGATCCGCCAGCTGCTGCCGCAGAGCCGGCGGAAGTGGCGAATGAACTCCGTGTGCAGCAGAGCCTCTCCACCGCCGAAGGTCACACCGCCTCCTGTGGCTTGAAAGTACAGATCATCGATTTTCACCCGATCGAAGAGCTGCTGCGCCGTGACAGGAATAGGGGATCTGTGCAGGATCTTGGCATTGATGCACCACTTACAGGAAAGGGGGCAGCCACAGCCTGCGAT
>JAGBGB010000235.1 GCA_017936205.1 Oscillospiraceae bacterium | reverse complement strand
TACGGGACTATATCCTTTTAGAGCGTGGGGGCGTTTACTTTGTACTATTCGGTTTGTTTGGATACGATTCGGATAAGTGCGCTCCCAATTCCGGCATGATACTGGAAAATCCCGCTGCAGCGGCACAGCGAACTGTAGATGAAGCAGTTCAACAGTGCGAAGCGAAATATGGTGTCCATCCCATTGTAGTATGTCTTTCTCACAGTGGGACGGAAAATGGCAAAGGAGAAGACTACGAGCTTGCGGAAGCTGTACAGGGTATCGACTTGATCGTTTCCGGCCACAGCCACACCACTCTGCCCGAAGCCATTGAGGTAAACGGAACTTACATCGTTTCCGCCGGGGAGTATGGCAAACACTTAGGCGTAGTCCATCTCACTTATGGAAATAGCGGAGAAGTCGCCCTTGCAGAGTATGAGCTGATCCCCATTGACGAAACAGTGGAAGAAGATCCGATCATTGCGGAATTGGTAGATACATACAAGGGCAATGTAGAAGCAGAATATCTCTCCAAATACGGTATTACCTTCGACCAGGTTCTGGTAAACAATCCATACAAGTTTGAATCCGTGAAGGAGGTATACGCAACCCAGCACGAAGCTCCCCTCTGCAATATCTTCTCCGATGCCTACAAACGGGCAGCGGAAGCTGCTCTGGGAGAAGAAGTGGATGTAGCCCTCACAGCCGCAGGCGTGGTTCGGGAGAGTCTCCCCACAGGTAGCATTACCACCTCCGATGTTTTCAACGCAGCCTCTCTGGGCGTGGGAACAGAGGGTGAGCTTGTCCGTGTTTACATTACCGGGCAAGATCTTATGAATGCCTTCGAGGTAGATGCATCTGTGCAGCCTCTTATGAGTGCGGCTCAGCTCTTCTTCTCCGGTGCGGAATACTCCTTTAACACCAACCGCATGATCTTCAACAAGGTAGACCATGCCATGCTCCGCAGAAATGACGGTTCCTTAGAGGAGATCCAAGAGGACAAGCTCTACAGCGTTGTCACCGGAATGTACTGCGGTCAGATGCTGGGAGCCGTAGAATCCACCTCTATGGGCTTGATCAGCATCACCCCCCGGGATGCGCAGGGAAATCCCATAGCTGCAGAAGAGCTTGTAAACCATGTCATCAAGGATCAGAAGGGAAATCCCGTAAAGGAATGGTATGCCATTGCTTCCTACCTGCAGGAAATGGGCGGTGAAATGGATCCCCACTATGCACAGCCCGATGGCAGGAAGACCGTTTATTCCAGCCTGAATCCCGTAAAGCTCCTGGGTAATGCAAACAAATTCACCTACATTCTCCTGCTCGTCTTGGTGCTTCTTGTTGCTCTGTTGGTATTTATCGTCAAACGCATCCTCCGCCGGATCCGCAGAAGAAAGCAAGCGGCTTCTCAGTGATCAATTCAGAAACACCCTAACAGGGGCTGTCTCACAACCAAGGTGAGACAGTCCCTGTAGCAATCTATCATTAAACTCCGATTTATCGCACAGTTTGATTTACCCCTTCGTAGGGGCGCGCATTGCGCGTCCGGTTCATG
>JAGBGB010000234.1 GCA_017936205.1 Oscillospiraceae bacterium | reverse complement strand
CATGAACCGGACGCGCAATGCGCGCCCCTACGAAGGGGTAAATCAAACTGTGCGGAAAATCGGAATTTGAAGAGCCAAAAAGGTGCTGTAGAATCAAAATTCATGGTTGTCATTCTAAGGAGATCCATGCCTTTTAACTTCATTCAATTTCCTACCGGTAAATAATAACCCCCCGGGGGGCTTGTGTGGGGTGGGAGGGGTTGGTATAATGAGGGCGAAGTTTTAAAGGAGAAAGAGAGGATATTTCAAAATGATCAAATCAAGCAAATCGAATCGGTGGGTCGTACTGCTTATGTGTTTTTGTATTCTGCTGGGCTTGACGGCCTGCGGCGGTGCTGATGGGAGGGAGTCTACTCTGATTTATGGCTCCGGGGATTATGATTCCATCAATCCCATTATGAATGAGCATTGCGAGATCAAGCATTTGCTGTTTGACGGACTGGTTGCCCGGGACGGAGAGGGGAAG
This sequence comes from Oscillospiraceae bacterium, assembly GCA_017936205.1. Lineage (GTDB taxonomy): Bacteria > Bacillota > Clostridia > Oscillospirales > Oscillospiraceae > JAZOXB01. The sequence goes on along the minus strand of JAGBGB010000234.1, from coordinate 1,475 downwards.
CTGGTTCCGGCTCTGGCTGAGTCTTGGGAGTATGATGAGGAAAGCCTGACCTACACCTTCCGGCTGCGGCAGGATGTGAAGTGGCATGATGGAGAGCCCTTTACCGCAGAGGACGTGAGGTTTACCATTGAAGCCATTATGGATCCGGAGAACGGCTCCGAGAACGCTCCCAACTATGAGGAAGTCAGTGAGATCCGAATTTTGGGGGACTATGAGATCGCCTTTGTGCTGTCTGAGCCTAATTTCGCCTTCCCGGATTACATGACCATGTCCATTCTTCCGGAGCATAAGCTCCGTGGGGAGGATCTGTGGGAATCTCCCTTCTTCAAGGCTCCCATCGGAACCGGACCCTACAAGCTGGAAAGCTGGGATGTGGGACAGGCAATTACCATGGTAAGGAACGAAAGCTATTTTGCAGGTGCGGCTCAGATCCAAAGCATTATTTTCAAGATCGTCACCGACGACAGTGCCAGAGCGCTGCAGCTGAAGAACGGAGAGCTGGATCTGGCACAGGTCACGCCTAAGGATGCAGAGATCTTCCGCAATGCAGAAGGCTTGACCCTCTATGATATGGCAACTGCAGACTATCGTGGGATCTTGTATAACTTTTGGAATCCCTTCTGGCAGGAGAATGCCGACCTGATCCCGGCGATCAGCTATGCCATTGACCGTCAGGCCATGGTGGATGCGGTGCTTCTGGGAGAGGGCTTCCCTGCCTACAGCCCCATTCAGCTGAACAAGTACAACTACAGCGAGGTCGAAGCCTACGACTACGACCCGAACAAAGCACAGGCTGCTCTGGAAAAAGCAGGCTGTGAGAAGGATGCTGAGGGCTACTGGTGCCGCAACGGGCAGCGGATCTCCTTCACCATCAATGCCACCCCCGGGGATCAGGTTCGGATCGATATGGCACAGATCGCAGCCCAGCAGCTGCGGGAGATTGGTCTGGATGTGAGAGCCCACACCCCTGCAGAGGGCATCGACTGGGGTGGACAGGAATGCTGCATCATTGGCTGGGGCTCTCCCTTCGACGCAGATGATCATACCTACAAGGTGTTCGGCACCGATCACGGTGCCAACTATTCCGGCTATTCCAATGCACAGGTAGACCATTATCTGACCCTTGCCCGCCAGACCGACGACGATGCCGAGCGGGCAGAATACTATAAGCAATTCCAGATCGCTATGGCAGAAGCGCCTGCCTACACCTTCTTCTGCTATCTGGATGCCATGTTCGTTGCCAATGATCGGATCAAGGGCATTGACAAGGATACGGTTCTTGGACATCACGGTGTAGGAATTTTCTGGAATGTGACTCAATGGGTCATGGAATGATTTATACTGAGTTTCTTTAGAAAGTAGACATTTTTAATGGCTACTTTCTATAGCCCGAAAGGGCGTAGAAACTCGTACAAGACGGCTTATGTGCCCAGCAGGGCACATAAGGTCCAATTAAAAGTGTCTACTTTTAATTG
>JAGBGB010000233.1 GCA_017936205.1 Oscillospiraceae bacterium | reverse complement strand
TGAAACGACCATGTAAGTCACACCGAACAGCGTATCACAGCGTGTGGTATAAATGCGCAGCTTCTCTTCTTTTCCCTTGATGGAGAAATCCACCTCTGCACCGGTAGAACGACCGATCCAGTTCCGTTGCTGTGCCTTAACACGGTCAATAAAGTCCACATCATCCAGATCGTCCAGCAAACGCTGTGCATATTCGGTGATCTTCAGCATCCACTGACTCTGCTCCTTGCGGATTACAGGAGAGCCACAGCGTTCACAGCCATTGTCGACAACCTCTTCGTTAGCAAGGACGCACTTACAAGAGGTACACCAGTTTACAGGCATCTGTGCCTTATAAGCAAGCCCTTTCTTAAACATCTGCAGGAAAATCCACTGAGTCCACTTGAAGTACTTAGGATCCGTCGTGTCGATTTCTCTGTCCCAGTCGAAGCTGTAACCCAAAGCCTGAAGCTGAGAACGGAAGTTCTTCACGTTGGTCTCGGTAACAACTCTGGGATGGATGTGATTCTTGATCGCATAGTTCTCGGTAGGCAGACCGAAAGCATCATAGCCCATAGGGAACAGGACATTCTCACCCATCATACGGTGCTTTCTGGCAATTGTATCCATTGCAGTATAGGGACGAGCATGTCCAACATGTAGACCAACACCGGAGGGGTATGGGAATTCGATCAGAGCATAGAATTTTTTCCGGTCTGAGCCGGTCTCAGACTTGTAGAGTTCTTTTTCCTGCCAAATTTTCTGCCATTTGGCTTCGATTGCTGTAAAATCGTATTTCATTCTTCATTCACCTCAAAATTAACAGGGATTTCAACAGCGTCATTCCACAGACGCTCAAGATCATAAAATTCACGAGTCTCGTTGGTAAATACATGGACGACCAGACAGCCGAAATCCAGTAGTACCCAAGTGCCACCCCGATGCCCCTCACGATGGAGCAGGGTTTCGCCCAATTCATCCTGAACCTCTGCCTCAACACAATCACAGAGGGTCTTAACATGGGTATTAGAGCTACCGGTACAAATCAGGAAGTAGTCTGCAATACTGGTAACATCTGTTACTTCAAGCAGTTTGATGCCAATACCTTTCTTGTCATCAAGGGCTTTTGCGGCTCGCATAGCAATTTCTTTCGGTGTATTCATGCAAATCTCTCCTTTTCGTTTGGATTAGGGTGTCTGAGTTTCGTTAGATCCCGTATCTTGGGTTTCCTCAGGGGCTTGCGTTAATTCTGTTGTAGGTTCCTCCTCCGTTGGGGGCTCCGTTGCTTCTGAAGATTCTGTTTCTTCTGTATTCTCCGTTTCGGTGCTATCATCGGTGGGATCTGTCTCATCCTCATTATCAGGATCCCCGTTATTATCCTCAGAGTTATCATCTGAAGAAGGTGCGACCGTGGTACTGGAAGAATGACCGTAATCACTAAACTCTCCCTCCCCGCTTGCGCCCTGTTCCTGACGGAAGTTCACAGTAAAAACAGTAAGCTCTTTCTTAAGAGGATTAAAGTGCTCGTTGAGCATATCTACCGCAGACTCGGGATCAATCTCGTAATAAGTTCCCTTGCCGATCTCCTTTGCCTTACCGGGAAGAGCACGACTAAATGCAGAGTTGAAATCATATTCTTCCAAGAGGTATGCAATATAAGCAAGTTCTCCTGCAGTAAGGTCTGTTTTCGCAACCTCGGTCAACTTCACACAGTTCTCAGAGATCTTACTTCTATCCTCCAACAGACGGCTGAACAATGTCATGAGGAAGTTCCGTTGTACCCGAGCAGGATCTGTTTCAACATCCTTCCAGCTATTCTTAAAGCGGAACAGCTCAAAAGCATTCTTTCCGTCCAGGGTCTGCAGTCCGGACTTCAAGCCGTGATAATCCGGGCTATCCGGCACATGGAAGGATACGCCCCCTGCCATAGTCACCATCTGAGACAGAGTAGCTTCGTCCAGTACGAAATAATAGTCCGGCGCAAAACCAAACATGCCTCTGACAGATTCGAGGACTGCATCAATGCGGAGATCCTCTGCAAAGGAAGCATATACCTCCTTCGCCTTCGGAGTTTCATAATCACCGGCAATATAAGTATCTCTCGGAATACTAAGCAGGGATAGGCTCCGCTCAGAGAGATTAACACTGCACAGGATCTGTGTATCATTCTTGTCCCCCTCTACACCCAGAAGCAGAATGCTGATCAAAGGGGAATCATAGGCACTCGCAGGAGCCTTCAGTTCCAGCTGGTACGTATCGTCCTCTCCCTGTGTAATGGGCTGTGTGGGTGGCACATTTACTTCATATTCAATGGGGTGAACATCGCTTGCTATCGTGGGAATCGGCTCCAACTCTCCACTCTGTTTGATCAAGCTCAAGCACATGACCACTGCAAAGATAAATACGAGCACAGACAGAACAAACAAAGTCTTAGCTCGTAGCCCTGCAGAGATCTTCCCCCCGTCGTCAGCGGCTGCAGGCTGAGTGTTTTTTCCCATTTCTTCTCCGGTGGAGAAAGTGCCGCTGTCATCAAATCGATGGTTCATGGGTTTACTTCCTTTCCTGTAAAAAACGCAGTGCTGCAGCAGAATGTGGATCTACCTTCGCCCCGTGAGAGGATACATGTCGGATGGACATTCGCAGTCCCATCATAAGAGCAGCATCCAGATCCGTCCATGTCAGGTTCCGCAACTCCTCGATCCCCTCCAGATCTCGATTAGGCTCCATATAGTCAGCCAAATACACGATCTTATCCAATAATGACATTTGATCTCTGCCGGTAGTATGCCATTTGATTGCTTGACATACAGCCTCGCTTTCACCAAATACCTGTTGGGCGATCACTGCGCCTGTCTTTGCATGCAGAAGCTTTGGATGCTCCTGCTCAAAGTTATCCAATATCATAGCATATTTTTCGCACAATTGCAACTGTTCTGTTGCATTTAAAGCTTTGGTAATATCATGGAGAATCCCCGCTCTCCGTGCTTCCTCCACATCAGCGCCATAGTGCTGTGCCAAGGCTGCTGCCGTGTCACTACAGCCCTTCACATGATTCACACGCTTAGGCTTGTGTAAGCTCAGAGACACTCGGCAAAGCTCCTCAAAGGGTAGACCCCTCAGATCTCGTCCTGCATAGTATAGCCCTTGTGCACGGATATAGTCCAAAACCTGTGGTGCCAGATAGAGGTCACCACATTGAAATGGAATCATTGCTCGAACAGATGTAGAGGAATGGGGAAGGTAGTGATTCTCAACAAAAGCGATCCTTGCTCCCAGCTCCTGTCGAAGCGACGCTGCGCAAGCCTCTAACTTCGCTGCGGAATCCAGATCCCTATGCGCAACAGCAATCGTCACTTCTTTCGTGATCCGCTCCGGTTGATACCATGAGCCGAAGGAATAAAACATATCTGTCCCCATAAGCAGGTACAATTCATCCTCGGGATAGCTTTCTCGCAGGATCTCAATGGTATCCGCAGTATAGCTTCTGCCGGGACGACAGATCTCTATATCCAGAACCCGGACATTACACAGATCTCGTACTGCAAGACGAGTCATTTCTAAACGTTGCATAGAGGTCGGTGAATTATCCGTCAGGGTCTTATGGGGAGGGTCCCCTGCAGGGATCACAAGAACTTGATCCAGTCCAAGCTGCTGCCGGAATTCCTTCACTGCCAGAATATGTCCCTCATGAGGAGGATTAAAGCTACCGCCGAATATTCCGATCTTTGCCATTACTCACACTCCTTCCCTGTCCCTATTGTCAGGGTTCAATCCTGTTGACTTCTTCTCTTCTCAATGGCAGCAGAGATAGCAGACTGTCTGAAGTATTCATTCCGCTTCTCTCGCTCTTCCTTGGCTTTCCTTCTGCGCTCCTGTGCGCCACGACGCACCGGGTTTGCCTTCTTTTTCTTCAGCTCACGAGCCAGTCGTGCGGCTTCCTGCGCCTTCTTCTCTGAACGCTTATAAATAACGAACTTTGAGCCAACACACTGAATCCCCTCGCAGCCGGTGGCCTCACAAATTGCATCGCAGACCTCACGAGCAGAAAGCAGAGCAGCCTCAAGGACACGCCCCTTGACCAATTCTCTTGCTTCCATCTGGGTCATTGCCTCGGCAATGACACTCTCGGTCACGCCACCCTTACCGACCATCAGAGTCGTTTCCAGAGTATTGGCTTGACTGCGAAGATCTGCACGCTGTTTACTGGTAATCATAGTTCCTTCACCTCTTTGATCTTTTCAACAAACACCTTAAGAGCTCTTGCTCGGTGAGAAATTCGATTCTTCTCCTGAGGGGAAAGCTGAGCGAAGCTGCAGCCTGCCTCAGGGCAATAGAATATAGGATCATAGCCGAAGCCATTCTCCCCCTGTGGTACAAATAAGATCCTACCGGGGCATTCGCCACGGGCAACGATCTTCTGCCCATCAGGCATAAGCATAGTAATAACAGTTACGAACCTTGCATCCCGCTTCCCCTCCGGAACAGCTTCCATCTGAGACAGCAGGTACTCTAAACGATCCCTGTCCGTGTGATTCTGCTCTCCGCCATAGCGAGCGGAGTAAACACCGGGAGCACCGCCTAACGCATCCACCATCAAGCCGGAATCATCCGCAATGGTAGGAAGACCACAAGCATCCATCACGGCCTTTGCTTTGATGTAGGAGTTCTCCTCAAAGGTCTCTCCGGTTTCATCAGGCTCTATAAAACCCCCGATGTCCTTCTGAGGAACAACCTCCATGCCAAGGTCAGACATAATCTTCCCAATTTCCTCCAGCTTGTGGGCGTTATTACTGGCTAATACCAACTTCATCATAAGTCTCCTATGCATCTGCGTTGTATCTGGGTCAGGAGCATATTCCCCTTGCGGCACAGATTCAACAGCTTTCTCTGTTCTTCCATAGTAAAGGGGCGACCTTCCCCCGTGCCCTGTAGCTCAATGATATCACCGTCTGCTGTCATAATGCAGTTCAGATCTACCATCGCTCCGGAATCCTCCTCGTAGCACAGATCCAGCAGAGCCTCATTGCGCACAATACCTGCTGAGATGCCGCTAACAAAGGTGTGGACAGGCATTTTCTCAATTTTCCCATCCTCCAGAAGCTTCCGACAAGCCAGCACAAGTGCCAAGAAGCCCCCGGTAACAGAAGCCGTTCTGGTTCCTCCGTCTCCTTGTAATACATCACAGTCAATAGTGATGGTATGAGTTCCTAATGCCTCCAGATCCACCGCACTACGGAGGCTGCGACCAATAAGCCGCTGGATCTCTGCACTACGAGGAGACAGCTTCAACTTAGAAACATCTCGCTTGCTTCGCTCTCGATTGGCACGAGGAAGCATGGAATACTCTGCCGTGACCCAACCACCGCTCTGAACATGAGGCGGCACACGATCCTCTACCGAAGCATTGCACAGAACCATAGTATCGCCAACCTCGATCAAACAGCTTCCCTCGGCGAATTTAGAGAAGCCAAGAGTAATTTTAACCTTACGGATCTCGTCCGCTGCTCTGCCGTCAATTCTCATCTTTTCTACCTCAAATCAGGGCATCTACAAAGGACTTTGCATCGAAGGGCATCAGATCATCGATCTGTTCTCCCACACCGATATACTTCACAGGGATCTGCAG
>JAGBGB010000232.1 GCA_017936205.1 Oscillospiraceae bacterium | reverse complement strand
GTTAAAGGCGTAACGCCATGAAAACAAAAACCACCGAAATAGATGTAATTTCTCCAAAAAACGAAACATTTTTCACAACCACCAATTCTTGGTGGTTGTCGGACGCGCAATGCGCGCCCCTACGAATGGTGCGACAAATCGGAATTTGGCATAAGGCAAAAACAGGGGTCTGTCTCACGGTTTTGGCGAGACAGACCCTGAAAGAATGCGTTCTTTACTTCCCGGCTTCGCTGACGAAGGCGCCGAAGGAGTAGATATCCGTATAACGGGATACATAGTAGCGGCTGACCTCGTAGGGATCGTCTACGGAGGTGTTGTACAGGCCGCCGTTCATTTTCAGTCCGAAGTTGTAATACCGCTTTGCCACCTCGATGGTGGTGGAGCTGTAGCGACCGGTGGGATAGCACAGCACCGAGGGGATCTTCCCCGTGATACGGGTCACGATCCGCCAGGTCTCGCCCAGCTCGTACTCCAGCTCCTCTTCTCCCATCACATCCATGTCATGATGGGTGTAGCCGTGGGACTGGACGCTTACCAAGCCGCTGTCAGAAATGGCCTTTACCTGCTCCTCCGTCATCTTGTGACTCTTGCCGATGGCACTGCCGATGACGAAGACCGTTGCCTTCACATTGTACTTCTCAAGCAGAGGCAGCAGCTCTGTGTAGTTATCGTCATAGCCGTCATCGAAGGTCAGGATCACAGGCTTATCATAATCCTCCACATGGGACAGATCTTGGAACCAGATGGGATCGTAGTCGTTCTCCAGCAGATATTCCAGCTGCTTTTCCATGTCAGAGGGGCTGACAAAGAGCTCATTGATGCCCCACATATTATCACTGACTGCGTGGTACATGAGAACGGGAACATTCACATCCTCGGGAATCTCAAAGGGCTTAGCAGAAGGGGTAATATAGAGGATGCCGCTGTCTTCATCCTCCCACATGGGATACTGCTGCTCCTCTACGGTTTCCAGGAGAGGAACATACTCCTCCTCGCTCTCCACCGCCAGATCCGCAGCCAGAGCCATAAGGGTCTCGTCTCCGTCAATATAATAGGTGTTCAGTGCCGCACCCTCATAGATCACGGCTTTCCCACTTTCCTCGATCACAGGCTCCGGCTCCGTTGTGGTGGGAGGCTCCGTGGTAGGGGGCTCTGTGGTAGGGGGCTCCGTGGTAGGAGGAGCCGTAGTGGTGATCTGGGTAGGCTCTGTAGTAGGAGTGGTAACAGGCTTGGTCTTGGTGCCGATGATCTCAAAATGCAGCAAAATGGCTACAGTAGACAGCATAGCTAACAGCACCGATAGAAAAACGATCAGCTTCTTCATCTTACTTCTCTTCCAAAATCTTAGTCAGCTCACGCATGAAGCTGTTGATATCCTTAAACTGACGATATACAGAGGCGAAACGAACATAGGCAACCTCATCCAGCATCTTCAGCCGATCCATGACCAGCTCGCCGATCTTATCGGTGCTGACCTCTCGCTCCAGAGAATTCTGGACGATCTGCTCGATATCTGTCACTGCAGCTTCAATGTCCGCAATGGAAACAGGCCGTTTCTCGCTGGCACGAACCATGCCACGGAGGATCTTATCCCGATCGAAGGGTTCTCTGCTGTTGTCCTTCTTCACAACGATAATGGGCAGACTCTCCACAGTCTCATAGGTGGTAAAACGCTTCTGGCAGGACAGGCACTCTCTGCGGCGGCGGATGGAATTGCCCTCGTCAGAGTGGCGGGAATCAACGACCTTGCTCTCCTGATAGGAGCAATAGGGACACTTCATAGTATAAACCTCCTTAAGGTTCCGTAATGCTTGTATTCTACCAAATATTACACAAATTGTCTATCCCTAATTTTTGTTTTCTTTGTTTTTGACAGGAAATCCTAAGAAAGAGATTGCGATTGCTGCCAAATTATGATATAATAACCAAGTCCATTCGTGTAAACACGAAAATTCTTTTTAGGAGGTTTCTATGAAACTGAAAACCGTTCTCTGGGGCAATGATAAGCCCGGACGCGCCGTTACCCTGGGACTGCAGCATGTGTTTGCCATGTTCGGCTCCACTGTTCTGGTCCCCGCACTTACCGGTCTGAATCCTGCCGTGATCCTGCTGTGCATGGGCATCGGCACCCTGATCTTCCACTTGGTCACCCGTGGAATGGTTCCCGCCTTTATGGGCTCCAGCTTCTCCTTCATCGTCCCCATTTGTGCTGTTGCTTCCCGTTGCGCTGAGAAGGGTGTAGACAATTTCGCATCCTATGTGGGCATCGGCATTATGGCATCCGGTGTGCTGTACCTGATCCTTGCAGGTCTGGTCAAGCTCTTCGGTGCCAAGCGGATCACCAACTTCTTCCCTCCCATCGTTACCGGCTGCATGATCATCATCATCGGCATGATGTTAGCTCCTACGGCTATGAACAACATCACTGCTGTTAACGGCATCCCTCAGTGGAAGAACTGGGTCGTTGCCATCTTCACCGTAGCCTCCATTCTGATGGTTATGTTCTTCACCAAGGGCTTCATTAAGCTGGTTCCCATCCTCATCGGCATTGTTGCCGGCTACGTTCTGTCTCTGGCTCTGGGCATGGTGGATACCTCTGCCGTTACCGAGGCTGCCATCTTCGAGCTGCCCAAGCTGTCTCTGCCTGACTTCTCCGACTGGAGTCTGGTTACTTATGCCATTACCATGATCGCCCCCATTTCCATCGTTACCTTCGTAGAGCATGTTGGCGACATCACCGCAAACGGTGCTGTTACCGGCAAGAACTACATTGAAGAGCCCGGTCTCCACCGCACCCTGGCAGGCTGCGGTCTTGCCTCCATTTTCTCCGGCTGCATGGGCGGTCCTGCTGCTACTACCTATTCTGAGAACACCGGTGTTTTGGCTGCAACTCGGAACTACAACCCCGCAACCCTGCGGATCGCTGCTGTGTTCGCCATTGTTCTGTCCCTGTTCGGCACTGTCTCCGGCGTTCTGGCAAGCATTCCCGCACCTGTAATGGGCGGCGTTTCCATCATCCTCTTCGGCATGATCGCATCCGTCGGTCTGCGTATGCTGGTTGAGAATCAGGTCGATTTCACCAAGAGCTACAATCTGGTCATTGCAGCTGTGATGCTGGTCATCGGTCTGGGTCTGCCCAACGGTATTTCCTTCGGCAACTTCAACGTCAGCGGCACTGCCATCGCCGCTGTTCTGGGCGTGCTTCTTGCTAAGATCCTGCCCAAGAATGACGCAGAAGAGAAGGAAGCTGCGCAGTAATTCTCCATACACCCAACAAGGGGCTGTCTCACAAACAAAGTGTGACAGCCCCCTCTTCGATTCCTCATGAAATTCCGATTTATCGCACCGTTTGATTTACCGCTTCGTAGGGGCACGCATTGCGTGTCCGGTTCATAACGGAACGGCATGAACACAAAAACCACCGAAAATAATGTATTTCCCCAAAAATCTAAACATTTTTCACAACCACCAATTATTGGCGGTTGTCGGACGCGCAATGCGCGCCCCTACGAATGGTGCGGAAAATCGGAATTTAGGCTATCACCTTTCGTAAGCTTACTACCCAATAAGGTATTGCTCGCAAGCAAAAGACTGCACCGTGCGTAGGGGCGAAGCTGTGTCTTCGCCCGAGAAACTACCGAATGGCAAAGAGCATCGTTCTTTTTGAGTATGGTTCAAAATCGTAG
>JAGBGB010000231.1 GCA_017936205.1 Oscillospiraceae bacterium | reverse complement strand
GTACTCCTCAAAGATTTTCATGTAATTCTGTGCAGTACTCTGGGAATATCCTACCTCCTCTCGGAGCCATGTTCCCCACTGGCCGTGAGGCAGCATACTCTTAGCCTCCACCAATCGCCGACCAATCTCTACCACAGAACGAACCACATACTGAACCGTCTGCTGACTGATCATACGGATCTCTGCCGTTACCGTGGCAATGTCCCGCTGCTGATGCAGTGGAACTGTTACAATGTTTTCGCTCATGCTACTGTTTTCTCCTTTCTTTTCTTAGCTGCCCGTTGCAGTTTTTGAATTTCCTTTTTCTTGGCCTTGAGCCACGCTGTCTCGAAAGCCACTACTTCCGGTGTCCGGACGCAGTTCCGGCTGCCTCTGTTCTCCGTTACAGTTCCCGCGCTCATGTTGAAATTGAGAGTGAACCAGGGCTTATCCGGCTCATCTATCTTCCGAATCAACAGGATGGAGCATTCACCTCTGCTATGTCGTTCTGCATAGGTGCCTACGCAGTGGTGGAGTGCGTCCCCTTCGTCGATCAGTTCTCTCTCATCTGCCACAGGCCGGATCAATATTCCCTCATGTTCCCATGCCAGAGGAGAAAGCTCCGCTTTCCGATCTAAGAATAATTGGTGCAGCTGAGCCTTCGCCATGTACTTCTGCAGCTTCATCGCCTGATCGTGAGCCGCCTGTAGATCCTTGGGATATAGCATATCGGCAGAACTCATGTCGTGTCCCAACTTCTTTGCCATATCCCAATAATCCCGATAATAAATGATTGACTGCTTCTGCTTTTGAATGTAGGACAGCGTTTTCCCTACACGGAGTCCCATGTTTATAATGGCTTCCACATCCTTTGCACCAAAACTTCCCATTGTATCCTTGTCCAGCCGTTCTCCTGTTCTGTCCCGAACCATTCTGTAAACTTCTAAGTTCCTCAGGCTCCAATTTTCCGAGAATACTCTTCGAGCCTCCTCCCGATTCAGCCCCAGCATTGCAGATGGTCGCCTCTTCTTTCGATCTATCAACTCTACCTTTGGGATTGCCCTGCAGCTTTCCTTGTAAAACCCAGCCCTGTTTTCCCAATCACGCTGGATCATTTCGCTCAGTACGCTATTTCCTCCGCAAGTCAATAAAGTCTCCACTGGTTTCCATCGTAAGTAGAGCCGCAAGTAGCTTACCGGATACTTCTCTTGTTTCTCATACCCCTGCAGATATAGGTCAAGCTTTGCGTTTTCCAACACCGTTCCGTTCAGGATCTTGGGATCAAAGGGTAGGAAGTTTGTCACATTCCCAAAGTCATCCCGGCATTCCTTGCTCTCTTGTAGTGATCCTCTGCAATACAGATTTCCCATAGTTCTGCCATAAGCACTCAGCCGGACTGCCTTCTTCGCCTCAAAGACAAAAGCATTGTACTTGTCCACCGTCACAAAGCTCTCCCCTGTGTTCCGGATATACTTTCTGATCCACCATTGAAGCAGCACCGGCACGCCTTCAATCACTCTCAGCTCCTGCACACATTCATCATCGATCCTCTTTTCATATCGGATATGTCCGGCATAGTATAGTCTTGCATGAACGCCACATTCCGGGCATCGGCAGTTGTCTCCATTTTGCCGAGCCTCCTGATCCATCCAAACACCATAGGGTGCGCTGCTATACCTTGCACAGGCACTACCAGCAATGTATCCTTCATAGAAAGAGCTTCCGCAAGCAGAGCAGGTACATCTGACAGCCTTGTCTTTCAGTCCCGTCATGGGATCTCGCAAATCCCCTCGCCGATATACGATCCCTACACTTCTTAGCTTTCCTCGATCGTAAAGCCACTGCAACATATCCTTGCGTGGCTCCACATTCCGAAGCATTTCCTCATATTTTGTCAATTTACAACCTTCTTTCTAATCGCATCTTGCTTTTTTTGAAAAAAGGCAGTATAATAGCCCTGTGAGAGTGCTATTACCTGCCCCTGTTGCAGGTGCTTGCAGAAGTCTGCCAACTGCTGCAAGCCTCCACGAGCCGCTGCGAAGCGGCTCTTTTTTTATGTAAAGAAATCGTTTAGATCAACGATCCCCGGTCGCCTGCCGCTTCCGGACTCATGGATCACAGTCGGCTGCTGTGCCGAGGGCTTGTCCGGCAGCTTGTAGAAGTCCCGAAGGACCTTGTCCACTGCCATAGCATTGAGGCCCAGTTGACCACTTTTTCCCTTCATTAAGGTTTTGCCGTACTCATAGATCTTCTTGTCGGCATGGGTCAGATCCATCTCCTTTACCTGCAGGTCATTTGCCAGAAGCTCTGCAGATGCAGGCTCATTTCTGCAGATGTCCTTCAGCTGCTCCCCCACTGCATAAGCGGTGGAATACTCCGGCAGCTTCTTCTGCTGCTTCTCGATCTCAGCAATCGCCCGCTGCTGAAACTCTGTCATTTTCTTCTACACTCCTTACACAATTTCTTTTCCCCTGAGCCATAGAGGGTGCATCTGGTCTTGCCACAATGGGAGCAGCCTACAAGCTTTCCTTCGCTTCTTGGGTTTCTTTTGCCGTGCCCGGTGAGGACCTTGTCATAGGGTGTTGCTTCGAGCATGGGATTGACCAAAAGACCATAAATTCGCTTATTCATCATATTCACCTCTTTCGAATTTTTCACGGGCATCCTCTGCCACCGCTTCAAGTGTCTTTCTGGTCTCGGACTTCCGGGTTGCGGAAGAAGAGATTGCAGCCACAATGACCAAAGCAGCTATGACAAGTAGGATTTTAAGTATCAGTACTCACCTCCCCCGCAGGCTGTTGGAGCCATTTGCACCAACAAGCATCGCAAGCATCCCATCCGTTTTTATCTTTGGCACAGTCCCAATCCATCTGAGGTGGGCAGCCATCTCCTTCTCTCCTTTCTCCGTAGGAACAGAAATGGTTGCCAAGCGTTCTTCTTCTCCACTCAATGCACCATCCGCTAAAGTTTTCATCGTATTCCCACTTCTTGCAATCCTTGCACCGCACCACAGGAACGGCATCCACGGTCGGGACATGGTCAAGCATTTTGCAAAGCCGCTCCGCAACCTTGATAAATAATTCTTCTGAACGATTATCTGCCATTACTTCCAAAACAGCACTTTTTACAAAATTGGCATCAATGATTCTCTGGTCAGCCATCCTCAACCTCCTGTCCATTATCATGAACGCAAGCCATAGGCTCCTCGCTGTAGGTGCACTGGCCGTCTTTGTTAAAGCGGCAGGGTGCTTCGGTTTCATCCTGCTTCTTCCGCTCCCATGCCTCATTGAAAGCCTTCTGTGCGATCTCATGCAAGGTCGCCTCTCTTACCTTGCCTGCTTTGTCGAGATAGCGGTATATACCCACCACGATCAGCGTTCCCGGAATGGCACACAGGAAGCCAATAAGGAAATTCGGCTTTACGCCCAAAAGAACCAGGATCAATAAGCAGATCGTGGTCGCTCCCACACCCCACAGGAGGTACGAGAACAAAATGACAAACTTGTGCATCTTGGTAAACTCCATATGTATTACCTCTTTCTTGTTTCATGATTGGGCTCATGCCCATTTGTAGCCCTTGCCCAGCTTGCACCAAGCAGGGATCTGAGCACTGGGCTTGTCCTGAAGGTCTGCCCTTGCGTGCTCAATAATTCCTTTGGGATAGTCGAACTTTCCCAAGGAGCAGCCGAAGAACAGATACCCACGGCAAGCATCCTCCACGAACAGATTCGGGCAGCCTTCACAAGTCTTAACGCCCACCATTGCCGGTCTTCTCCTTGTCTACGCGATATCTGCCATAATAGCATTCGCTTCTGCTCAAGCACTCCTCCGCATGGTTGCAGTATGCGTTGCATCCTGCCTTGCGGATCTTCGGCAGCTCCGGCAGGATCTTCTCAAGCTGCTCCCAATCCGGTTTCGCTTTTCCGGTTTCCCACGAGCTGACTGCAGCTTGCTCAGCAAAGCACTTCTCTCCGATCTGCCACTGCTTCATTCCTGCTCGGATTCGGGCAATGGTAATACATCTGCCCTCGCCGTATGGATTCTTCACTTTAGGCAGATGAGCCTTGTTCACTGTAGTGGTAGAGGTTCTTGTGCCGGAAACCTCCATTACCGGATCTGCTCTGTTGAGCTGTGTCGGTTCGTAGGCATCCTTCCAGCCCCACGATTCCTTTAGTGCGGCACGCTCTTCTTCCTCCGCACCGGGACATAGGATCAAATCCAGATCAAAAGCACAGCCCGGACACAGTTCCCGATATGTCGGAACCATATCAGGATCAGGAGCGTATGCAGAATACACGATCCGAATCTGTACAGCATCTTCCCGCTTTACGAGCTTGCCACACTTATCGCAGTGAAATTCCAGCATACTACCGTCTCCCTAAGAGCCATGCTCCACCGAGAACAGGGATGGCAGTCAAGCCCAGGTCACCGGTCACGCCGAAGGCAAGCACTGCAAGGATCCCTGCCAAGCCGCCCACGGCATAGCAGCGAATGCGGACTCTCTGCTGAGCCGCAGCTCTCCGTGCCTGTCGGCGTGCCTGCTGGGAAGCGATCAGCTCCGCCTCTACGGCATACTGTCTGTGGCGCTCCACATTGTCTCGGATCCGAGCGTTCAGCTCCAACAGCTCCGCTCGCTCCTGTTCCTCAGCCGCAATGGGTCGGGATACGATCATCATCTGATTCATAAATTGTTCCTCCTTTGTATTTTTCACCCGGTTCGTCTTCCGGGAAATAGAACACAGCCTGTCCCTTGTAAAGCTCGTTTAAGTATGTGCAAAGCAGGCGTCGGCGGATCGGCTCCCAAACATCCTTGGGAAGCTCCTTCACTTCCTTCAGTTCTCCATCGATCCTGATAAAGGATCTGGTTTGAATCGGTTCACGCTTCCTTTTTGCCATACTATCACCTCACTTTAGTGTATTCTCAGAGAGCTTGTCTCTGTGCGAGTTTGGAAAGAATTATGGAGGGAGCAGCCGGAGTTGAACCGACACCCACAGGCTGTGCTTACCTGTGTGCCCTCCTCAGAGCCTGCTCCCATATCTTGTTTTATCTGCGCCCCTCCCCGTCCGGCAAGACGGAGAGGGACTATGCTTGCGTGGAGGCCAGCCGTAGACGGTGACGAGTGCGAGGGGAAAACAACCAAAACCTTCTTACCCGCTGCGTTCTTCCAACGCCGAGAACCATCACAAACGGCGTTGCCCTTGGGCCGAAAGGAGATGTCAAAAAAGCCATACCACGCCCCCAGTATCTCATTCATTTTCGTTGCTCTGCATCTTGGCTGCCAGCATTCCGGCAGTAAAGTCAAGATAACGCTGCTTCGCTGTATCATCCATAGCCTTCAACAGCTTTGCCTGATTGTCCAGAATCTTCTTGTCCAGTTCACTCATTGATCTCACATCCTTTCCTATTGACCATTTCCCTCCTCTCATGACAAAATGCAGGAGAAAGGAGGTGACTACTATGGCACAAAAACATACAGAATTTCAAAAGAAGTTTGCGTTAGCTTGGGCTCACGCACATCTTGTTGAATTCCTTCGCACCCACCCCAACGCAAAGTATGAAGAAAAGCGGAAAGAATTCTTAGATGCTTTTGAAGGCGGCCTCGATCTCGCTCGCGAAGCCATCAAGGAAGAGTGAGTCCGGATCCATTTCATGTTTCAGAATTATAAGGGCTATATCTATAGCTGACTTAAAATCTCCCAGAGTCGCCCCCTGCCGAATTGTTTCTGCAACAAACTTTTCGGCAAGGGGTTTTGCCTTCGGCGATGCTTTCGCCTTTGACCGCAATAAAGATTTGCTCATAATGTCCATGCTTCCCACCTTGATCTCACCCCCTTATTGACATTACCCCTACATCTGTGGTAAATTCATAAGAAACTAACACAAAGGAGGAGCACTCATGACTCCCACACATTTTTCTCCCGCCGATGCTATGCGGCAACAGCAGGAGGATCGTAAGCGAGCTGCTGCGATTAAAGAAGCAGAAGAGAAAAAGCTTCGCAAGGAACAAGCAGATTCCCTGCTCTGTATTGCAGAATCTACAAAAGCTCTGCTCCCTTCCATTCAGAAACAAGCTGATGCCGCC
>JAGBGB010000230.1 GCA_017936205.1 Oscillospiraceae bacterium | reverse complement strand
CATGAACCGGACGCGCAATGCGCGCCCCTACGCAGCGGTGAACGAAGCAGCGCGATAAATCGGAATTTAGCGCACAGTCTGCCGTATGCCACCGTAGGGAATGGCCTGTGTAACCTTCCGCAAGGTGTCGAAATTCGCAGGTGGATTTCAGAAGAAATGAACTGTAAAACTTTCTATATTTCCGATATTTCAGCTGTTTGCTGACTCTGTTAGCTTGTATGGATTGCGATGGTTCCCGGAACGGCACATAGGCCGTTCCCTACGGTGTTGTACGAAACACTCGTCGATAAATCGGAATATGGCGAAGAAATAGGGACAGGGGGCTGGCTCGCCAGACGGTGAGCCAGCCCCCTATTGGGGTTGTGGTTATGATCCCTGTGTTTCCTTGGTACAGAGCTGCTTGCAATTATCCTCGAAGAGCCTGTAGAACTTTGCCATATGGATGCCGTCGCACAGACCGTGGTGGACGGTGAGGCTCAGGGGCAGGAGGTACTTTCCGTCCTGCCAATAGGCCTTACCGAAGGTGATCTGGGGATTGGAGAAGGGGGGATCGGGAATGGGCAGGTTCAGTGCGGTGAAGCTTGCCCAAGGGACACTGGATACGAAGTACAGGCTTACAGGGTCGTGCTCCTCAATGCTGGCAGCTGCCTTTGCCTTCTCCACCTGCTCCATGGCATAGGGGAGGAAGCTGCCGAAATCCATGCTGCAATCCAATTCACAGTAGCAGTAGGTCTCGTCGGGCAAGGCAACGGTATGGGAGCTGTTGCAGCATTCGTACTCTACTACCTGATCCCCAAGGATCCGTCGGCGGAGCTCCGGGATGGAGTTGGCAGCCTGAATGGCGCAGTACAGCAGATGGAGAAAGAAGGGCTTCTTCCCATACAGAGCAGTAATATCACAGGGAACCGTCAGCCCCACATAGGGGCTGGTGAAGTTCTTGAAGTAAGCGTAATGGGCCCCTCTGGGGTCCTTTTCCATATCAATGACCTTCATTACAGGCTGTCAATAGCGGTACGGACCCGCTGTACAGCCTTGTCTCCTAAGAGCTGCATGACTGTGTACAGGTCGGGGGAATTGGTCTTGCCGGTAACTGCCACACGGATGAAGGAGGAT
Source organism: Oscillospiraceae bacterium (assembly GCA_017936205.1). Taxonomy (GTDB): domain Bacteria; phylum Bacillota; class Clostridia; order Oscillospirales; family Oscillospiraceae; genus JAZOXB01. Next base: position 2,461 of record JAGBGB010000230.1, on the reverse strand, counting down.
ACATCTGCCACAGAGCCGGGGAAGGCCTCGGGATTGGCTTTATATTCCTTCATATCTGCAGCGAAGCCGATCTGCGTCGTGACAGCTTTCACCTTGTCGAACCAGGTGCTTGCATCATCGGTAGGATCATAAACAGCCAAGAAGGCTTCAAGAGCCCCACGGATCACGGAGGGAGCATACTTATCCCCGAAGCCCTCGGAGACAAAGTATTCGTCATAGAAGAATCCCATATAGGGCTTCACATCCAACCAGGTTGCCAGATCCTTACGGGGCTTCTTGCCCCCTCTGCCAATGGCGAAGATCGCCTTTGTGAAGTCCGGATCCCGCTTCAGACACAGGGCGAAGTCCGGGTCAAACTCCTCTGCGAATTCTACAGCCAATGCATAGACCGTGTCTGCATCCATCTTTGCGATCTCGTTCTTGGAGACATCGCAGAGCTTGGCATAGTCGAAGAGGGCGCCGGCAGGATTCAGCTTCTTGTAGGAGAACTTGAAGGAATCGGAATCTGCGGTGGGGTTTGCCTTTCTCCAATCCTCGTAGTTGGAGTTCAGCAGGGTCATAATATACTCATATACAGCAGATACGGGGAAGCCCGCTGCCTTGTAGTAGGTCAGAGCCAGCTCCGGATCCTTCCGCTTGGACAACTTCCGCTTGCTGGTGCCGTCCATCTTCATCAGGGGCCCGATGTGGACATACTTGGGGATCTTGAAGTCCAGAGCACGGAACAGCTGCAGGTGGAAGGGCAGACTGGGCAGCCATTCATCACCTCGGACTACATGGGTGGTGCGCATGAGATGATCGTCTACTGCGTGGGCGAAGTGATAGGTGGGGATGCCGTCTGCCTTCAGCAGAACATGGTCAATGTCATTCTCTGTAATGGTCAGGGATCCCTTGACCAGATCGTTGTACTTAAACTGGTTCTCGATGCTGCCGGTGGAACGGAAGCGGAGGACCCAAGGCTTCCCTGCGTCCATAGCTGCCTTTACATCCTCGATGGGACGGTCACGCCAGACGGCATAGCTGCCGTAGTAGCCGAAGTTGACCTTCTTCTCCTCCTGATCTGCACGCATGGCAGTCAGCACTTCCTCGGTGCAGAAGCAGGGATAGGCCATGCCCTGCTGGACCAGCTTCTTTGCATATACATGGTACAGGTTGGCACGCTGTCTCTGACGGTAGGGGCCGTAGATGCCCTGATCGCCTTCCTTGGTGGCACCCTCGTCGAAGCAGATGTCATAGTGCTTCAGAGAGTCGATAAGCACCTCTACCGCACCTGCTACCTCTCGCTTGGCATCTGTATCCTCAACACGGAGGAAGAGGACACCGCCGGACTGGTGAGCCATACGCTCCGCTACCAAGCCCTGTACCAGATTGCCCAAATGGACGAAGCCGGTGGGGGAGGGAGCCATACGGGTAACAACTGCACCCTCGGCAAGCTGACGCTGGGGATAACGAGACTCCAGATCCTCGGGGGTCTCGGTTACATTAGGGAATAATAATGTTGCAAGATCCATGCTTTATACCTCTTTTTCTTTAATCAATATCAGGAAGCTCTTCAAAGGGGAAATCCTCGAAGGTGGTCAGGGGATCGAAGTACCATTCTCCGCCGATCTGTACCATGTACACAGAGATCCGATCCCGTGTCAGGACTTCGCCCTTCCACTTGGCTTCAATATACACAATGGCTGCATCCTCGATATAGCCCTTGTTGGTGGCAAACTTCTTCTGGTAGGCTTCATCGATCTCTGCAATATAAACAGGGCTCAGCTCCTTGGAGTCCATGATCTCCATCTCCGTTTCTCCGACAGCCAGCCGTTCCTTCAGGCTGTCCACCACAGCGGGAGGCAGAAGGGATACCACTGCGTCATAGTCATAGCTTACAACTGCTTCATACAGCTCGTCTACAGTGTTCTCAGCCTCGTTGCCGAAGAGCAGGGTAAATACCAGCAACAGAACCAGAACCAAAGCAGCTCCGGCAGAAATGATATACATGGTTTTCTTGTTGAAGAAAGACTGCTTGGAGGGCTTTTCTTCCTTCTTTTCCGGCTCCTGCTCCAGAGCCTCGCCACAGGAAGTGCAGAACGAGACCTCGTCCTGATTGTCCGTGCCGCAGTTCTTACAAATCATAAGGGAACCTCCTCTATTTTTCTACAACTATTATACCACGGATGTACTGCTTGTCAAGCAAAGAGATTCCTTCGAGGTGCGTAGATAAACAAAAAAACAGAGTGTTTTTTGGACACTCTGCACCTTGAAATGGGGGGTGCTTTATGGTATGATTTTCTTGCTCGTCCACCGTTGGTGGACGATTTTAGATTCTAAAAAGGAGTCTGCAAATAAAAAGTCAAGCCCTAAATGAAGAAATTCTCAAAAAATTTTGCCGTGAGGTTCAGAGTAAAAAAAGGTATAGCAAAGCTGCCGGTGAACAAGGGCGTTCATCGGCTGAGGAACAGCTATGAAGGAT
>JAGBGB010000229.1 GCA_017936205.1 Oscillospiraceae bacterium | reverse complement strand
TGTTCTCCCCTCAAATATGCTTCTACTGCTAATATTTTATCTTCTGGTGTGACTTTTCTCTTGATCATAAAAAATACTCCCCATAGTGTAGTCTCGAAATTTTTGTTATTTCGAGTGTCTACTCTATGGGGAGCATATCAAAAGCAAGGGGTCGGCCTCCTTTCCATATTCAGAGCCTTGTGAGAAGCGGATCCAGGGAGTCGTGTAATGATGTTATCTCCTCCTTATCTGAACCGCACCGATCAAATACAGCAAGATCCTCATAGCCTTTTCTGTTTCCATCACCCCGTCACACTTCGGATCTGCGTTCGATTTAAGGCATTGGTGCAAAACTCCTCCCCATATTCCTACAGCTTTGCTTTCCGATTAAAAGAAATGCACGGATATCCCAATCTCATGGTGAATTTTACAGCAATATATGCAAAAATATATAAAATTCAATATAACAGGTGAAATACAAGCAAAAAAGATGTTGCAATAATTGGATAAGTATGTTACATTACTGTGTGTATATTTTTTTGAGGTTATCATGATGCAGCATTCTGTCTTGGGCGAAATGTAGTCATCGAAGGCATTCTATAGATCCCCCATGGGCAGGATCTGGATCACTGAATCACTCAAAAAAACATTCTGTTATTAAATTTTATGAAAGGACGCGATGAAATGAGAAAACGCTTTTTAGCCATGTTGCTGACTCTTGGGATGCTACTGTCTCTGGTGCCCGGACAGGTCTTTGCCCGAGGCCCCGTGATCATCGACGGCACCCACACAGAGCATCACTTCGAGCCGGTGACCATCCTGCCTGAGGCACAGGAGCCCACAGAGACTGTAGCCCCTGAGCCCTCTACTCAGGCGCAGGACCTTGGAGAGGAGTCTGTCAGCGGACAGGTGGCTACCACTTCTCCCACAGAGTCCGAGTCGGAGGAAACAAAGCTTCCTAAGAGGGACACCGAGACTCATATGCACTGCATCTACGGTGCGAGCTGTGAGGATTTCAGGAACGGTAGGCAATGCACCGATCCGACTCATGGTGAGGCAGTGGAGTTCGACATTCCTATCGGCAGTTTCGAGGAACTGTACAGCTATATGAGCAGCAACACCCTCCGTGCAGGAAGCTATGTTCTGACAGAAGACATTAGCTGCAGCTCTCAGATCATCATCAGTGAAACGGTGAACCTCTGCCTCAATGGTCATACCATGAACTTGGGAACAGCCAGTGTGAACGATATTTTCGTGCAGCAAGGCGGTACGCTGAATATCTGCGATTGCTCCCAGAGAACAGAGGAGCAGCCCTACGGAAGCGGCAAGATCAGCCGTGTGAATGCTTCTGCAGGGACTGGGTCGCCTAATTATTATTCTCTCTATTTTAACTGTGCCATTAGAAATAATGGTACGGTAAACATGTATGGCGGTACGATTTATGTAGAGGGTTCTACAAACCTGATGGCCATAGATAATTCCTCCTCAGGTATGAATAGCACTGCTTATCTGAACCTGTACAGCGGTGCACTCCGGTCGAAGGCAACGGGAAGCGGAACCGTTAAGTATGTTTTTGGCTTACATTGTTTTAGCGGTGGCTCCGGCGCAGTGGCAAGGCAGTATAATGATTCCCTGATCGAGGCTACCGGAAACAGTAACACGAGTACCGGAATTTATGGCGTATACATTTACAGCTCCGGCACCTATGAGCTTCATGATGGTAGGGTCTATGCTACGGGATCCGGTAATATCAGGGCCATCTATACCAACAACAAGAGCTCTATGTGTTATGTTTATGGAGGCTTGGTGGAGGCTAGGAAGACGAATCCCTCCCAGAGCATGAATTCCGGCAATCCTGTAGGAATCTACTGCTTTGGTCAGGCAATTTGCAGCGGTGGACGCGTTGAGAGTGATTGCTACGGCATAGAAGTTGCTTCAGCTAGCAGCAGCTCCATAGGCACTGCAACGATTGAAGGGGATGCCTATATCTACGGAAAACTGATAGGCATTAGGTTGAACAACCAGGTTAACATCAATGGGGGCACTGTTACCGGTGCCTATGGTGTAGTTGCCAATTCCGCCACCGGTTACTCCGCTGCCAAGCGAATCGTCAACATGACCGGTGGCACCGTCAGTGGTACCACCAATGATGGTATTTACATTACTTTTGGAAACCCTGTCTTGGAAATGACAGGAGGCACTGTTACAGGTGCGAAAAACGGCATAAACATTGGGAATGTCAATGCTTCTGCTACTGTTTCCGGAGGCAATATAACAGGCAATACCAATGGTATTAATGTTACGGGAACACTGACACTGGAGGGTGGCTCTGTTACCGGCAGCACCTATGGTGTGTACCACAACGGCGCGGCATTCAAGCTGTCCGGGGGTCCTGCTGTCTCCGGCAAGACTGCGGATGTCTACCTAAGCACCGGCAAGATGATTACTGTGACGGGTGCTTTGTCCCCGGCACAGGGCTCCTACAGCGTAAAGTCTGCCCAAGCACCCGAAGTAAATGCTCCTGTAAGGATCACTGACGGATGGCACAGCTATCACGGTGAGACTCCTGTCACTACTGTAGAAACTACAACTCTATTTACCAGTGCAGATGGTCACAGAGTGGGCATTCTGAACACCGCTACCGAGCCTGCAGGAACTACCGCAAACAACGAGGTGCACTTCTACATCCCCCTCTATGATATTACGGTAAAGGAAGAGAAATGCACTATAACAGGCGTTCCTGCAGAAGCCACTACCGGGACAACGATTGCCGCAAAGGTAACTCCCGATGAGGGCTATTCCTTCGATTCCTTCTATGTCTACAACACCGAGGGTGAGAGGGAGGAGCTGGACTACACCGACAACGGCAACGGCACCTACACCTTCACCATGCCCGACTATGCTGTAACCATCGAGGCTGTGTGCAAGCAGACACACATCCACACCATGAGTGTGGATTGCCATATGAGCGAATCCGAGGATGATCCTAATGTGGATTTCGACATTCCCATCAGCAGTTATGATGATCTGAAGGATCTGGATCAGGACGGCGAGGCTTTGAACGGAACAATAGTATTGGCTAAGGGTAGCTACTATCTGACCAACGATGTTTCGGTGGATGCAGTGATTCAGATTACTGATGCTGTTGATCTCTGTCTGAACGGACACAAGCTCACCTTCAGCGGCGAGAATCACATTTTCTTGCAGAATACGGATTCCGACCTGCGGATCTGCGATTGTAACGGTAATGTGTCCTTCGAAACCACTGCGGAGAAAACCGGTGGGATCATCGGCACTTCGACCTCTTATGGTCTCATTCGCGTGGATGGACCGAAGCCCGAATCCGGTTTGGAGCTCTATGGTGTTAAGGTGCATAGCATACCGACGGCGATTCGCTGCTTAAGCAATTCCTCTGTTAAGGTATATGATTCCCATATTTCTGCGGCAGGTAGACTTGTTTTTAAAATAGAGGATCCTACTTCTAATGTAATCTGGATGGAGAAGGGATCCTTGCATTTGGAAGGTGGGACCATATACGCTGAAAACAGCGCTACCTATCCTAACTCATCTGCATATGGTATTCGTGATTCGGGAGCTTCTTCTATTGAGTTGTTGGATGCACAGATCAATGCGGTTTCCGGCAGTGCTCAAGCCTATGGTATATACACCGCCTCTACCGGAGTCAGGTCCATTGAGGGCTGTACCATTGATGCTCGAACAACAAGCAGCGGTGCTTATGGTATTCAGGCGGAGAATTCTGGAGCCCTTACCATTACCCAATGTCCCTCCGTTTCAGCGACGGGAAACGGTTCGGTCTATGGTCTCCTAATTGAAGACAGCGTATCTGCGTGGGTTTCCGATTCTGCAGTTTCGGCAGAGGGAAATGGTTCAATCCAGGGCCTCATGACTAATGAAAGTGCATCTGTGGAGGTTTCTGATTCTACAATTACAGCTACCGGAAAGTCGGGAGAGACAACAGGCATTAAAAAGGTATCTACCGGCACATTGACTCTCAGTGGGACAGAGATTTCTGCAACAGTGGAGAATGGGAATACATACGGAATTTATGGTTCCTCCAATACCATAAGCCTAACCGGCTGTAAGGTCAATGCTGAGCTGACCGGAAGTGGAACGAAGGCAATGGGCATTCTCGGCAATGGATCTGAATTGATCGTATCTGACAGTGAGATCTATGCAACCGGCAATCAGTGTAGTGAAGCCTACGGAATCCTGATCGGAAATATGGCAAAGCTCACAGACAGCAGCGTTCAGGCTACAGCAGCTGCCGGTAGGATCTACGGCATTTCTCAAAACGGCACGCTGGAAATTGATGGGAAGGTGACCATAAACGGTTCTGCAAAGGCTGCAGAGGGAACCACCTTTACCGGAAATGCTGCAGATATTTATCTGCCCACCAATAAGGTCGTGACCATCGGTGAGAGCCATGAAGTCACTGATACCTATAGCGTGTATACGGATGTTGTTCCTCGGCCCAACCAGCCGGTTCGGATCACTTTGAATTGGGACGAAGTCCACGCTTCTGTAACACAGTTCCCCTTCGTAGATGCAAGAGCGAAATATGATGTAAGAAAGCTGGCTGCAGGCGAGTACGGTGCAACGGTAAACAATGAGCTGTACCTGACCCTCTATGATGTAGAGGTTGAGACCCAGGGCCCCGGCACCGTGGTCTTCGGCAATGATGATCAGCGGAGCTATGCAGTGGGAGATACCGTACAGTTCACCGCCACAGCCGAAGCGGGCGGTTCCGTTGATCGGGTCACTGCCACCTATGTAGACGAAAACGGCACGGAACAGACCATTGAGCTTACTCCTTCCGCAGATGACCCCAACACATACACCTTCACCATGCCGGCGGAAGATGTCACAGTGACAGTCCGGTTTGAGGGTCCCCATGAGCACTACATGGCAGCGGATACGGAGAAGGGCTTGCCCACTCCTAACCAGGAGGACCCGAATCACAATGATTCGGAGTATGTGCTTTTCAACCGGAGACTGGGCTCTCAGGCAGATCTGGAGAGCTATATGGATGCAAACGGCGTCTTACAGCCCGGCAATTATGTGCTCACCAACAGCTTTGCCTTTGATAAGCCCATTACCCTGAACGGAGAAGTCAATCTGTGCCTCAAGGGTCAGACCTTGAATATGGGTGGGAATGCCATTACGGTAGAGAGTGGTACCCTGAATATCTGCGATTGCGACACCACCACTGCAGGTCTGATCACCGGGACTGCCGCAGATGGGGTCATCAAGGTATCCCAGGGGGCTACCATGAACCTGTATGGCGGCACCTTTGCCAGCTCTACAGGAACGGTGATCCATAACTGGGGCACCGTGAATACAGACGGTCTGATCTCCCAGGACAGCAACGGCAACACCTCCGGCTCCACCACGAGGATCACCGGTCCTAAGGATGTCATCGTAAATGAGTTTAGAGCAGAGCTCAATGTCACCAACGCAAGCGTATACACCGGCAAGCATACCACCCTCATTATGAACAAGGCCGGTACTGTCACCGCAAGGGCCACATATATGGAAACACCCCTTGGGGGTGGTTCATACACCTGTGCTATTTATAACGCCCCATTTGAAACAGGAGGGATCATCTACGGCGGCTCCGCAACGGTAGAAGAAGGAACCATGGTCACAACACCTGTCGGTACCAGTGGCACCAGAGGCGGTTATTACGGTATCTATAATGAAGCCGGTTCTGTGGTAGTCAACGGTGGTTGGATCGAGGTGTACGACCGTGGCATTGTAAACTGCGACCAAATGTACACTCCCCTTGCAGGCGGAGTGGCAAAGAAAAACAATGTAACCGTCAACGGAGGCTACATACGAGCAACAGTATACGGTATCTACAATATAGGTGCCGAGGTTCGGATCACCGGTGGTACCATCTTTACTGATGGCAGCGAAGCGTATTGGCAAGGTGGGGATGCTTCTCAGGAGGATTGGACCGAGATCATTGCATCGGTCTATAATATCAATGGCGGTACCGTGGATATCTCCGGCGAGGACACCCTTATCTGGTCGCTTAATGGCATGCACGCCCTGTGCAACTGTGGCGGCGTTGTGAACATTCACGACGGTACCTTCAGGGGTCTTGGAAATCGTGGTGTCATCTATAACGGACCCCTTTATGCTCTAAATGTAAGTCCTCAGCCCGAGAAGGGTATCCCCTGCGAGATCTACATGGAGGGTGGCCTTGTTACCCATTCCGACACGGATAACTGGCGTTATGATGATGCGCCCACAAAGGGCATCTACAACAACGGCGAGCATGCAAAAACGGTCATGACCGGTGGCACCATCGATATGACCCATTCCGCTATGAAGGGCTCCTTCGGTATCTATAACACCGCGAAGTCTACAGTGATCATGTCCGGTGCTCCCTATATTGAGACCCTCACGGGAGACATTTACCTTGCCAAGGATGTGACCATCCGAGTCGCTGAGGACGGCAAGCTCCTTACCCGTAAGGACAAGGAGGACAGAGGCTATTACACCGTCTGGACCGAGGAGATCCCCACCAAGGCAAAGCCCTATGTCCAGATCACCACAGGCTGGTACCCCAACTACGAGCAGGAAAGACCCTATCTCTTCAGAGATGCACGGGAGACCTATCAGGTCTTCCAGCTGGAAAAACCTGTTCCTTACGAGCTGTACCTGGTCCTCCATAATCACTACATGGCAGTGGACTGGGAAACCGGTCACCCAGATCCCGAAACTCCCAATGTTCCCGGTTGCCATGCTGACGGAACACCTGTAGGGGATAGAGTTTACTTTGATCTCTACATAGACCAGCAGGATATTCCTCAAAGCGGCAGCTTAACGATTGGTGACGCAGAGGTTTACCGTCCTACGGATGCTACCTACGGCACCTATACTTATGTGCTGAAGAGCAACCTGGTTCTGAAAGCCGGGCAGAGCCTCGTGATCAACGGCACTGTGGATCTGTGCCTTGCAGGAAACAAGATCATTCTTGACGGCGGCAAAATTGATATCGCAACCAGTGATCTTATTCCGGATCATGTACGGATCTGTGATTGTAAGCTCTTTAATGATGAGAACCCCGTTGAGGGCGAAAGCGGCATTTATGGGACAAATATAAGTTCCGCATTGATCTCTTGTCGAGGGTCCGGCTCCATCGATCGCAGCCTTGCACTCTACGGCATCCTCATGGAGGCCACAGGGAATAGTAGCTCCGGTGCATACGGTGTGCAGTTCTTTGATGGTACAGCTGTTGCAGAGTCCTGTACCATCCATGTGAATTCTACCGCCAACGGTAGCATCTATGGCTTGTGGGGGAACGGTACCGGCCTTGGAGTATACGGTGGTTCCGTTACTGCTGAATCCAATGGATCTGCTTACGGTATCCAGTGTCTCCCCGGTTCAACTCCCGGATCGTTAGTGGTGGACGGAACAGGGATCACTTCCACAGCCGGAACGGGTACTGCTTACGGCATCTTCCATAATGGTGGCGGAGCAGGGACCATCAAGGGTGCAACGATCACCACAACCAGTGATGGTAACTATGTATATGGCATGATGATCATGCCCGGTAATGGGGTCAGTCCTACTACTGTTACAGACTGTACTGTCACTGCTACAAGCGCTGCGGAACAAAATGGCATTTCCTGTTACGGCATAGCCATTACCGGTGCCAGTCCCGTAGAGGTTAAGGGCGGCACAGTGTCCGCTACGGGCAATTTGGGAACCCACGGCATTTTTGCAGTCAGCGGTGCCAACTTCACAGCAGATAATGTAGAAATTAAGGCTGTTTCACACAAGGATGTTGCCAATGGCATTTATACAGGCAGTGCCACGGTTACGGCAAAGGATTCGACAAAGATCGAGGCTGTTGCGAACACCGGCGATGCTTATGGCATAAATGCAGGCGGTTCCACCGTTACAGCCGAGAATGGCGTAAAGATCCATGCTCTTGCCGAGAATCGTGATGCTTATGGCATTTATGTAGGCGGCAGCACCGTTACAGTAGATAAAGCAGAGATCAACGCTGTTTCTAACAGCAATGGTATTGCCGACGGTATCGAGAACATGGGCACCACTACCATATACAGTGGCACCATCACCGGCGGCAGGTATGGCATTGCCCACATGTCGGGAACCCTGAATATGTGCGGCAGCCCTGTGGTGAATGGTCCCGTGGCAGATATTTATCTTGCTATGAAGCAAGTGATTACGGTGATCGGCGCACTGGGTGAGCCTAAGAAGGGAGCAGGCAGATACACCTTCGCCGATACCTATAGTGTCCTTACCGAGGAGAAGCTTGATCCGAAGACCAACCCCATCCGTATTACTACCGGCTGGGATAACCACCACGATTATGGTGACGGACATCCCTTTACAAGTGTGGATTTCTATGGAGTCTATACCCTCCCAAAAGAAATTCCCTACCTGGTCACTGAGACAGCGGAGGATATCTACTTTGCATTTGATGGTGTCCCTGTTGTGCTGTACCTCACTGAGGGTGTAACTGCACAGACAGATACAGCATCTATGTTGGAGGCGATTTTGAACGCAGACTCCGAAGAAAAGATCTTCGATAAGTCCAAAAACCATACCCTCATCGAACTGACCCGTGAGTCACAGGACGAAAGCGAAACCCAGGTCTTCCATTTTAATCCCGTAAAGGATATAGATGGAAATGATACGGCTTATCAGTTTACCGCAGATACTACAGGAGCACAGGGAGAACGGCTGATTCTATCCTATAAGGTAGAGGGCATTGATACCGTCTACTATGCCTATATTAATGTGACTCCTCAGGTATATAAGCTGAGCAACAGTTTATTCGTTCTGGACTACGGCATCACCGCTGACCTAACCAAGAACGGAAATCTGTATACTAAAGACATCCTTCCCGGAACCGGGTTCGGTATGAATCCCTCTGAGGAAGTAAACTCCTCCATAAGCTTGGAGGCTTATACCACAGAGCTCCCCTCCTATGTGGATGTGACTCAGGGCATCACCGATGGCAAGACCCTGATTGTAACTTCCACAGGCGGCAATGGAGTCATGGGCAACTTCACAATTACAGATGACTATAAGACTGCCCTGTATACGCCAAGAGGCACTATGGAGACAGCAGATGTGATCTACATGGTCCTCCGTGCCCATAAGCTGAATACAACGGTTAGTGATCTCGGTTCTGCCGACCCCACTAAAGAAGTGGAGCTGTTCAAGCAGATCAAGATCATCCCTGCCAATGTGGTCTACTATGAGGATACCATCTTCAAGTATACGGACACCACAGGCAATGAGATCACGGTTGCAAATGGCAACAATGCAACAGCAACGCAGGACGGCGATCGTAACAGCCCCTATGGCAGCGACAGCACCTATGCTGAGTATGTTGAGGGCAACCTGGGCAGCCTCGGCAGCTACACCACCATTCATATTACGGAAGATGGCGAGGTTCTCAGCTTCGACTTTACCGGTACCGGCTTCGAGCTGGTAGGCAGCACCACTATGAACAGCGGTATGATGATCCTGACCCTGAGCAAGGGGGGCAGTGTGGTTTATT
>JAGBGB010000004.1 GCA_017936205.1 Oscillospiraceae bacterium | reverse complement strand
TGTGTCATCGCCCGGTCAGGGCGGGTACCGCCCTGACGTAAAATGCACTTGTTTTTGATAAAAACTCGAAAAAAATCAAACTATTTTGCGTAACACCGTTTTACGGTGTTACCGGGCGATGACATAGCATCGCCCCTACAGAGACTCACTGACAAATCGGAATTTGGCAATATGATATGGAAAGGAGAGGGGATCTTGGATTTGGAATTATTGACGGCGTTGCTGCCGTTTTTGGGCTCCCTGGTGGGGACCTTTGGGGGGATCTTGGCAGGGAGCAAGCTGACAAATTATCGGCTCAAGCAGTTAGAGCAGAGGGTACAGGCACACAATGGCCTTGTGGAGCGTACCTATAAATTAGAGGGCCAAATGACCGAATGTGTTCACGACATTCGGGATCTGAAGGAATACCACAAACCACAGAAGACGACCTGAAGGAGGAATGTACCATGAAGAATTGGAAGCTATGGCTGAAGGCAGCAGGGATCCGTGCCCTGAAAACCTTCGCTCAGACCATGGTAGGCGTGATCGGAGCCTCTGCTCTGATCTCAGAGGTGAACTGGCAGACCGTTCTGTCCTCCGGGGCTCTTGCAGCCCTGCTGAGCCTGCTGACCAGCGTGGCAGGTCTGCCGGAAGTGAAGGAGGAGTAATATGCCCCTGAGCTTTATTGAGCGACCCATCAAAAACAATCAGGCATATATCAAGAATGTTCTAAAGTCCGACAGCCGTTATACAGACTTCCAGACCCGAGGCCCTCAGGGTGCGGTGCTTCATTCCATCGGCACCCCTCAGCCCTCTGCCAAGGTCATTGGGGATTACTTCGACAGTCCCTTTGTGGAGGCATCTGTCCACATGGTACTGCAGGCAGATGGGCAGTGCTATGTGTTGGCTCCCGATCATTACCGTATGTGGCATGGGGGAGGCAGCATTAACAACAGTCATATGGGCATCGAAATGACGGAGCCCAAGGAGATCGCTTACGATGCTGCCCGTGGCTACCGACTGAGCATTTTAGATGGGGAGAAGGCTCTGACCCATGTGAAGGCGACCTATGAACGTGCCGTGGAGCTCTTTGCCCGACTGTGCAGGAAATACGGCTGGGATCCCTTGGAGGACGGTGTGATCCTCAGCCACAAGGAATGCTATGAACGGGGCATCGGCAGCAATCACGGGGATCCGGAGCATCTGTGGGACGGCTTAAATACAGGCTATACCATGGATACCTTCCGCCAAGCCGTGGCGGATGCCATTGCAGCAGAGCAGGCATGGGAGCAAGCCGAAAAAGCCAAGCAGGAAGCAGAGGAGAAAGCCAAGCAGGAAGCAGAAAAGCAGGAACAGGAGGTGGATGAAGTGCGTTATTACACCCTCGGCGATTTGAAGAAGACCCCCGGTCATGAGGTGTACCTGCCTACCATCGAGAAGCTGATCCGCAAGGGCTACCTCTTAGGCAGAGGGGGCAAGGGGGATGATCTGATCTTAGATTTCTCCGAAGACTCCCTCCGACTCTTAGTCACCTTAGACCGCGCCGGCGCCTACGGCGATTGATAGGCAAACAGAAATCGTGAACCGCAGATATAT
>JAGBGB010000228.1 GCA_017936205.1 Oscillospiraceae bacterium | reverse complement strand
GCGTAGACACCTCCATGGGTCTGTCTCCTCTGGCAGGTGTTCCCATGGGAACCCGTTCCGGTGACATCGATGCTTGCGTTGTTCAGTATATCATGAACAAGGAAGGCATCAGCGTTGACGAGGCTCTGAATATGCTGAACAAGAAGTCCGGCGTTCTGGCTCTGTCCAACAATCATTCCTCCGACTTCCGTGATCTGGAAGACGGCGAGGCAAAGGGCGACGAGGCCTGCATCCTGGCTCTGCGTAAGTTCTGCTACGAGGTTGCCAAGTATGTAGGCTCCTACACCGCAGCCATGAACGGCCTGGACTGCCTGGTCTTCACCGCAGGTGTTGGCGAGAACGGTCCCCTGACCCGTGAGGATATTTGCTCCTATCTGGGCTTCATGGGCATTAAGCTGGATCCCGAACGGAACAATATCCGCGGCGGCAAGGAAGGCCTGATCTCTGCTGACGACTCCAAGATCAAGGTCTATGTGATCCCCACCAACGAGGAGCTCATGATCGCTCAGGATACTGCCGAGCTCTGCCAGTAATTTCATCCCCCCTACGATACTCAAGGGCTGCTGCATCCGCAGCAGCCCTTTTTCCGAATTACATTCTATATGAAAGGAATAAGTCAACATGACCGTATCTGAAAGATTTCTCAAATATGTTTCCTACGAGACCACCTCTGATGAAAGTAGCGAGACCTGCCCCTCTACCCCCAAGCAGAAGCTCTTAGGTGCTGCCTTGGTGGAGGAAATGCTTGCCATGGGCATCAGCGATGCTTACATGGATGAGCATGGTTATATCTATGGCACCGTTCCGGGCACCGGCCCTGTGATCGGTCTGATCGCTCATATGGATACTGCGCCGGACTGCTCCGGCAAGGACGTTCAAGCAAAGATTGTCCACTACGAAGGCGGAGACGTGCTCCTGAACGAAGAAAAGGGGATCGTACTGTCTCCCAAGGACTATCCCAGTCTGAATCGTAACATCGGAAAGCATCTCATCGTCACTGACGGCACCACCCTCTTAGGTGCAGACGACAAGGCAGGGATCGCAGCCATTCTGACAGCCGCACAGGAGCTCATGAAAGAAGGCACCCCCCACGCCACCCTTCGCATCGGCTTCACTCCCGACGAGGAGATCGGCAGAGGTGCTGACCTCTTCAATGTAGAAAACTTCAAGGCAGAATATGCCTACACCGTTGACGGTGGCTCCCTTGGAGAGCTGGAGTACGAGAACTTCAATGCAGCCTCCGCTCTGGTGACCTTCCACGGACGGAATGTGCATCCCGGCAGTGCGAAGAATATTATGATCAACTCCCAGCACATTGCCATGGAATTCCACTCCATGCTTCCCTGTCAGAGCAAGCCGGAGTTCACAGAGGGCTATGAAGGCTTCGCGCACTTATGTGAGATGAAGGGTGAGGTTGAACTGTCCACCTTGGAATACATCATCCGAGACCACAACAGAGACAGCTTTGAGGCGAAGAAGAGAGATTTTGAGCGAATTTGTGCGTATTTGAACGAACGCTACGGTGCAGGGACCGTAGAACTGAAGCTCCGTGACAGCTACTACAATATGCGTGAGAAGATCGAGCCTATTATGTATATCGTAGATCGTGCAAAGCAAGCCATGGCAGATGCAGGGGTAGAGCCCAAGGTGGTTCCCATTCGTGGCGGCACGGACGGTGCTCGTCTGTCCTACGAAGGGCTCCCCTGTCCCAACCTCTTCACCGGCGGAGAGAACTTCCACGGTCGCTTCGAATATATTCCCATTGAAGATATGGAAGCCTGCGTCCGCACCCTGAAGGCCATCCTGAAAAACGCAGCCCAATAAGCGATTATATGAGCTGTTCATCCATCCTTTTCCTTCCCGTATCCTACCACAAGGAATAACCCGCATTCTTCCCTCCTATTAACAATATGCTGCCAAATTCCGATTTATCGTACCATTCGTAGGGGCGCGCATTGCGCGTCCGACAACCACCAAGAATTGGCGGTTGTGAAAAATGTTGCGATTTTTGAAAAAATTACATCATTTTCGGTGGTTTTTGTATTCATGCCGTTCCGCCATGAACCGGACGCGCAATGGAGGCTGCTGAAAAAGTCCGATTTTCAAAATCGAACTCCGAGTTTTGCGAAAAATCCCTTGGTTTTCATTACAAAAAGTTTGAAATGTGCCGAGTTTGGGGG
>JAGBGB010000227.1 GCA_017936205.1 Oscillospiraceae bacterium | reverse complement strand
TGGCGTTACGCCATGAACACCAAAACCACCGAAAAAGATGTAATTTCTCCAAAAAACGAAACATTTTTCACAACCACCAATTCTTGGTGGTTGTCGGACGCGCAATGCGCGCCCCTACGAATGGTGCGATAAATCGGAATTTAGGTTATCACCATTAGTAAGCATAACCGAAGCTGTTGTAGTGTGTGAATCCAACAACAGGCGGGATCCCATGCGAATAACACAATGATTCTGCAAATAAGGGATCAACATATTGTGCCTTGCTTATTAAAGGTGATAACCTGAATCGGAATTTGAATGGGAAAACCCGTCTGAGGAGTTGTTCTCAGACGGGCTTTTGGGGATTATTTACTTGTGAAATAGGCGTTTGCGCTGTCGCTGTATGCCATGAGGGCACGGCATAGAGTGCCTAAGCTGCCGGTTTTGTTTGCACCGTAGGTATCCACGCTATATTCCAGCGTGTGGGACACTTGGCTGTCTCCCACATAAACTGCGGCGTGGAGGATCGTGCGAAGCTCCGCAGCAAGCAGACCGTCGAAGTCAAAGCTGTAATAGTTCTCTCCGGCTCCGTAGGCCCGGGCATTTGTGAGCACTGCTGTTTTTTCCTTGCCGCTGTAGTCTGTGTATCGTACTCGAATGCTGACAGATTCGATGCTGCCGGAATAGGCAGACAGATCTACCACATAGCGCAGGGTAACCTTACTGTCAAGGATCAGGGACTTGCCTACCCATGGCACGGTAGGGGAGCTGTGATCGCCGAGCTGTCGGTTATTGCTGCCGAAGGAAACCGCCGTAAGCTCTGTAAGCAGTGCCTTCTGCTCCGGGGTCATATCCCTGTCTGCAAGGGCATCCGTGCGGTAGTCCTTAAAGCTCTGGGCCGCACTGCCGTAGCGAAGAAGCTCTGCACACAGAACCTTCAGCTTGGGAGCACAGTCTTCCTTTCCCAACTGCGTATAGGCATATTGGGCAATGCTGTACTGATCTGTTGAGGAGTAATAGGATCGGCTGCCCTTCTGCATGGAAAGGGTGGCTTCCAATTGCTCGCTCATTTGTACGGCCGTGAGTCCGTCTAAGGTGAAGTAATAATAGCTACCCTTGTCTTCTGCCTCAATCCGCAGGGGAGAGTCTTCCTCTGGAAGCTTGACTTCCAGATAGAAGCTGTCATAGTCTGCCAGCTCCTCCTTTGCAACTGCGTAGTTGATGGAGATATCACTTGCCAGATTCAGGGTGTGACGGATGGAAATGCTATCGTCCATCATGGGTGCTGCCACCTCGCCGCAGGCACAGATGCCGTAAACGAAGCTGTGCCCCTGTGTATAGCTTGCGCCGCAGGAGGAGCATTTGCAGCTATGGCTCATAGCATCCAGCCGGGTGAAGCTGACGTTGTGGTGATAGCTTACACCGTTGGCAGCGAAAGCAGACTTGGTAGCCCTGCGTCCCGCTGCCTGACCAATGGTTGCATAGTGCTGCAGCAGCTCATATTCTGTGGTCATGGCAGAAAGATCGGCATACTGAGAACGGTAGTATGCCGGATCGAAGTTGGCAGACAGCCGCTTGGGGGAGTTGCTCATTTCCGTAGTGCTGCCGGAGCAGTCAATGAAGTGCTTCATTGCCTTCTCATAATCACCCTTTACATACTCTGTCAGGTTGATGTTGTTGTGGTTTGCGTAGTAGACCACGTCGAAGTAGGGGCTTGCGCAGCGGCCTTCTTCCAGACCAAGGGTGATAAAGTGGTTGTAGAGCTTATCCGCATCTGTGCCGTAAACTGCCTTTAGCTCCGGATAGCGTTCTGCATAATAATCTGCATCGAAGACATAGGGCTCCAGATGCTCAGGGATGGCAACGGTAGAGCTGCTTCTGGGTGTGCCGAAGTAGAATACCTGAGGCCCCTTATAGGCAGGATGGATCTCTGCTCCCAGAGCGGTCAGCCATGCCTTGGAATTGGTGGAGCTTGCGGCACTGCCTCCCGTGACCTCGTGGGTCACACCGGTGCAGGGCCACAGGCTGATGTCCGGATCAATGGCTTGATAGGATGCCTTGGACTGCCCGTTTCGTCCTCCGTGGTGAGCCATCTGGACGATGTCGCTCTTGAGGGAGAAGTACTTTGTGGAATCAGACTTGCTTGCCTTGTGATAGGATTCCAGTACAATGCTGCAGCCGGCAGCCGCATCTCCCAGGAACAGAATGGTCTTCCCTCCCACGGTGGCACGGCAAACCATAGTGGTATTGTTGCTGGTGTTGGAAATGATCTGTGCAAGGGTCTTGTTGCTGTAATTGGTATTGTGGGTATCCATAGTGCAGGTGTAGGTTCCTGTCAGGGTCTTGGTAGCTGCGATCATATCATCGAAGGTCAGCAGCACATCGAAGTGAACCTCGTCAATGTCGAAGGAGGAATTGCACTTACCTGTGTGTCTGGAATTCAGCTCCATGATCTCTACTGCACCGCCCTCGTCATTCTTCAGCAGCTTGGTGGCATTATAGACGCTCTGAATGGCGGAATTCATGCTTGCGGGATTGTTGTCTGCACAGTAGGTGTTGATCTCGGAAACACTGGGGTAATTACAGTACAGACGATCTAAGGTGATGGCGTTGGGGTATTTCTCCGCAATGTCCAGATAAGCATACACATGGTCGCTGTGAGCATGGGTATGGATCCAGGCATCTACATGGGGAACGGCTTTTCCTGTGAGATTCCGTAGGTAGGACAGGAGATACAGGGCTTCATTGCCCCGTCTGCCACCGTCGATGACGATGATCTTACCCTGAGCCGTCTGCATAATGTACGCCATGTTCTGCGCCTGTTCCCCCTCATAGGTGGAATTGGGAGTCATGGTGGGCAGCTGATGGAGGGTAGCCACCCCGGGCATAGCCTTTGCAAGTCCCAGATCCAACTCCTTGGCCGCTGCTCTGAGCTCAAGCGCACGTGCCTGCAATGCCCTCTGCAGCAGAGAGTCAGAGAAGACCGTGCGGCTCTTCTGATACAGCGCAAGGGTTTCAGCCAGATACTCCACGAAGGCTGCATAGCTTTCCTCAGTGTAGCCGAAGGTGTTCCCGTTCTCGACATAAGGGAGCATTTCCTTCAGAGCATGGTACAGATCCAGAGAAACAGGGGAGACCTGATAGAGGTAGAATTCAATAATGAAGTCACGGTCCGCATCATTCCGGCGCATCTGGGCACGGGTGGCAGTGGTGAAGTTACGACTGTTGTCCGTGTCAGAGCCCAGCCAGTAGGTGAACTGGTTCACACCGCCGATGTGCATCTTGTAGATGGTAGCCGTGCCGTCTGAATTAGCTTGGAAGAAGTAGGGATAGCTGCCGGTACCGACCTGCAGCCCTTCCTTGTTCCCCTTGGGGGACAGGTAGCTTCCGGTTCCGAAGCGGAGGGTATAAGCAGGATCCTTGGAAGGGTCGGGCTTGGTATAAATGCGGTAGCCGAGACTTGCATCCGTAGAGGGATCCTTGCTGTTGTACTTCCACTCATCGTTGGTGTAGCTTTGATAGGTAACATCGTTCTTGTTGTAATAGGTAATGGTCCCGGACCACTTCTGCAGCTGCACAGTGTATTGCAGGGAACTCTGGGTACGGATCGCCATGTCGGAAATGCCGATGGCAATGGGCGCAAAGCCGCTCTGGGGTACATTGGTGGTGCTGCCGGAGGCTCGGTGGATCACACCGTTGGTAGTCACAGGGGCATTGGGATTGATGGCATAATAAGTGCCTCCGGAATTGACCAGCATGAAGTAGGTGCCATTTAGGGAGCCTCGATTAGAGGAGGTGACCTTCTTCTGCATCGCAATGGGGATATACAGCCCCTTCAGCTGTGCCGCTACATCTGCGGCAAGCGCCAGGGTTTCAGCCTGTTCTCCGTAGGACAGCTTCTTCACAGCCAGCCGCAGCTCTTCCGCCTTGGCGTTGAGAGTCTTCTGCAGAGCCGTGTCAGAGAATGCCGTGGCATTGCTGCTGTAGAGGGAGAGGGCTTCTGTTAGCACAGCGAGGAAGGAACTGTAGCTTTCCTCTGTATAGCCTGTGTTCCCGTTGCTTACATAGGGTAGCATTTCTAACAGGGTCTTATACAGCTCCGTGGTGGCAGGGGAGAGCCGGAACAGGTGCAGCTCAATGGCGAAGCCCTTACTTGCATCGTTCCGACGCATCTGTGCACGGGTGGCGACGGTGAAGCGGTTGCTGTCCTTGGTGTCCATGCCCAGCCAGTAGGTGAACTGATTCACGCCGTTGATGTGCATCTTGTAAGCCGTAAGTGTTCCGTTGGAATTGGCTTGGATGAAGAAGGGATAGGCTGAGCTTCCCTTCTTCAGAGCCTCACCGCCGCCGTTGGGAATCAGGTAGCTTCCGTCTGCAAACTGCAGAGTATAGCCTGCATCCGCAGCGGGGATGGGCACGGTGTACACTCGGCAACCGTCTGTGGTGCTTGTCTTGCTGTTGGTCTTCCATTCCTGCAGGGTGTAGGAATAATAGGTATTCTCCGCATCCTTGTAGTAATAGGTGATGGGCTCTCTCCAGTAGTCTAATGTGACGGCATTCTGCAGGGAGCTCTGCCCCGTGACCTGATTCCCCGATACGCTGAGTGCAATGGGGGAGAAGGCGGTCTGGGGACGATTCACGGTGCTGTCCTTTGCTCTGTGCAGGACTCCCTTGGTATTCACAGCGGCACTGTGATTCAGGGCATAATAGCTGCTGCCGGACTTCACCGCCATGAAGTAGGTACCCTCTAACTCGTGGGAGTTGCCATAGTTGACAGTCTGCAGTTGATTGACGGGAATGGGCAGCCCTTGGATCCGCACCGCCAGCTCCGCAGCAAGGGCAGCAGGATCCTGTATGCTACCGGCGTCCTCTGCCTGAGCCATCATGGGCAAGGAACCGCAGAGCATGGATAGGAGCAGAAGCAGAGATAGGATTCGCTTTAGCATATGTAAACCTCACTTTCACAGTCGTTATGATAGAGATAATTCGTTGGAGCACTAAAAATGGGGAACAGTATCCAATTCGTGATTGTGACTCAAAGAATCGGTATTTTATGGAACCATAGGACTATGTGGCGGTGAAGAAGGCTCTTGCACTGTCGCTGTATGCCACAAGTGCTTTGCACAGCTTGCCGAGATTTCCTGTTTTCCCTGTGCCGTAGGTATCGGCACTGTATTGGAGGCTTTGGGATACGGCTTGGTCTCCCGCATATACAGTGGCGGAAAGCACGGTCCTCAGCTCTGCGGCAGTCAAGCCGCTGAAATCGAAGCTATAGTAGCCTGCACCGTAGGGCTGGCAGCTTGTGACTACGGCGGTCTGTTCCTCTCCATGTATATCTGTATAGGAAATTCTCATGGACAGCCGACTTGTGGAATTGCGGTACTCGCCGGGATCCACTACGAAGCGAAGGGTGACACGACTATCCAGAATGAGCGACTTTCCGATCCATGCTACAGGGTATGTGTCTTCCTCCCCCGTCAGGCGATTGTGATTGCCGAAGCTCACCGTATCCAAATCCGTACAATAGGCTCTTTGCTCCTCTGTCAACAGACTGTCTGCAAGGGAATCTGTACGGTAAGCCTTATAGATCTGCGCCGTAGCACCATAGCGTAGGAGCTCTGCACACAGGGTCTTGAGCTCCGGGCTTGCACCTTCCTTGCCAAGCTGGGCATAGGCATATTGGCAGATGCTGTAATGATCCGTTTCTGTGTAGTAGCTTCTGCCGTCCTTCTCCATATAAAGGGTTGCGGAGACCACATCTGCCATCTGCACAGCAGTCAGACCCTCCAGAGTGAAGTAATAATAGTTGCCTCTCTCTATGGGCTCAATCTTCCGTGCACTATCCTGACCCGGAAGGACACATTCTAAGTAGAAACTGTCATAATCTACAAGCGTGCTCTTGGAAACAACATAATTCATGGCAATGTCACTGGATAAATTCAGGGAATGCATGATCTCGGTGTCCTCTGTCATGGTGGGAGTTTCTAAGACAGCTCGCATAACCAGGGCTGCAGCCTCCAAGGTACGGTCGTCTATTACAAAGTCAAAGTACGAGTCGGTACTCCGCTTTATCAGGGAAGTACCCACAACCTCAGGCAGGTTAGGGATCTCGGGATCAGTGGGAGCATCCTGAGGAAGACCGACCTCCGGCTTGCTGCTGTATGCCAGCTTTAGATCTGTAACCGACAGCACATTACTCAAGCCGGAGCCTCCCATGTTGTGGAGGACGATGTAGCAGTAGCGGTGATTTCCTTCTTTCACGAAGGAATTGGTATCTATGGGCAGTGCGTAATACCGGGAGCTTGCACTGTTGAGCCGGATCTGTCGGGCGGCGTCGATCTCCAACAGCCCGTCACTGTCCGGCTTCTGAGAAACAACGGCTGCCAGAAGCTTTGCAGGCTCGTTGCTGCGGATGGTCTTTACTCCCACATCCACGCTGGTGGGAATAAAGGTGGTGGAGATCTGCAGCTTAAAGGCTACTGCCTGACCGGGAGACAAATAGACCTCGTTCTTGGGGCCGATCTTGTTGTAGGTTTGCACCTTTGCGATATGAGGTCCTACCAATTCGATGCCATCGGGCTTTACGACGGTGGTGGCGGGATTGCCGTCTGCATCGGTAGTGGGAATGCTCTCTGAGGGGACTGTGGAAGCATCTACGAAAATCGCACCGGTTCCCACATCTGCCATGGTTGCATATTCTGAAGCAGACAGTAGAATGTTACGTACCTCCTTGATATGGGGGTAGGCTTCCTGATCCGTGACATAGCTGATCAGGGCATCGGGATTTACGGAAGCATCCTTCCCCATGGGATCATAGATCCGCACAGCGTCAAAGTGGAAGGTGCCACCCCGTTGCAAGAAGGAGATGCTGCTGTTAAATGCTTTGTTGACCCACAGTGTTACGGTATACTCTCCGTATTCCAAGCCTTGTACAGAAACCACAGGGATCTGGAAGAGCTCCAACTCGCCCTTGTTGTTTACGGTCATGGTTTTTACGGGATCTGTTGCCCCCTTCTTCCGTACCTCTACACGGATGGTAGCCTGTGCGGGACCGGTGCGACTGATGATGTCGAAGCCTGTTCCGCGGAAGTCGAAGGAGGCTTCCGTATAGGATGCAGTATCGGGGGCGGTTTTAATGCCCTGCCCCTGTACTACATAGCTGCTGCCGTTGGATAGCTCGGTGTCATTTTCGTAGGAGGAGTCGTAGCCGTAGACGGGCTCCGGAGCCATCCGGCCTGCCCCAACATAGATGTAGTCAATGAGGAAGCGTCCACCGCTGCTGTCAGAGGCTGTGGCATCCTTAAAAGTCAGCTGAATGCTTCCGATGGCGGCGGCCTTACAGAAGGCATCGCTCAGTTGGAGGTTGAAAACCCCGTAGTCCTCATTGGGATTCAGCTCATACAGAGGTGCTAAAGTAAAGCTCTCGGCACTGCCGTAGACAGAAGAACCCACAGCTTGGTATTCCAAGGTAACGGCAAAGCCGGATCCCAAAGTGATATTCTCTGTTTTGAAGCGGATCTGTGCCACATTCTCTACAGCAGGATGATAGTTCAACAGAAGCTTTTCACTTGTACCTGTTTGCAGGCTGTGAGTGCTGCTCCCGGAGGGGATGGAGAATACCAGATTTCCCTTTTTGGTATCATAGCCTACAGTTCCGTTTGCTGCGGTCCAGTTTGCGGGACAAGCATCAACGGTATTGGCGGTGTTGGAAACCTCGGGGATCCAATTCCGGCTGTCGTAGTTCGTAAAGCCGTAGGTGTCGGACTCATAGCGGCACCGATCCTCTGCTGTGTCTCCGAAGCCAAAGTAGAGGGAAGGATCTGCGGGGGTGGCTTCCTGCAGCGGTCCTAAATAGACATAATCTACAGTGATTGTTGCCCCCTGGGTTCCCATGATAACCGGATGGATGCGATAAAGGTTTCCAAAGCTTGCATGATTTGCAACATTTGATGGAATCCTGACGGTAAAGTATCCTTTGTTTGCCCGGGCATCCCAGTCGAAGGGTTCGGTTATCGTTTGCTTTCCCGAAGTCGGAGCCTCTGTTCCGAAGCAGTCTATTCTGATGCCTGTGGATCGGAACGAATCCTTTTGTCCACCGTCGATTCTCAAACGGATCTCAAACCAGTCGTCCTTTGAGGGAGAATAATTGAAGTCCCTAAGGTTAAAGTAGATGTTTCCAAGGGCACCTTCATCACTGGTAGTGTTGGTTTTATCCTTCAAAACGAGGGTTCCGTCTCCCACGCTCTGCAGGGTCGCCTGATTAGCGGGATAGATAATATTCCCCTGCAGGTCGAAGTTTTTACCGCCGTAGACCTTGTTGGAATAGCGGAGCTTATCGGCATCCCCGTTGGCGAAATCGAAGAAAAGGTGATCCTCCCCGGGGAGCTCTAAGTTCATCTTGTCCTGAGTGCTCTGGGCGGCATTGATCCGATCCAGCTCCTCCTTGGGTCCGATATAGATGTAGTCGAAGGTAAGGACGGCTGCTCTTCCGTCGGTTTGCTTGGGGAAGCCGCCGATCCACATGATCAAACGGTCAAAATCCTTTTTGTCCCGCACGGCTTGAGGAATCGTGCCTTGTACGGTGACATACTTGCCGTTGCTCAAATAAGCACTGTCAAAATAAGCGGGATCCGATTCTAAATGCTTATCGTAGGGGTTCTGGACCGATCCGCTTTCGTAGTAGAAGTGAACCTTTGCGGTGGCAGTTGCATTGTTATCCGTAGGACCTGTAACCTTGAAGCGATATTGGAAAACCTCTGCGTTGGATGCATCATAGTGGATCAAGTGTGTTGTCGCTATATTGGATCCGGACTGGGTGTCGCAATAGATGGATGCAAAGGAGGCATCATGGGGTCTTACCTCCAAAGTACCATCGGTGATCTTTGCAGTTCCCTTAGTGAAGCCTTCGTCACGACCTGACCAGTTGGTTGCAGTTCCGTCAGTATTAACGGCATCGAAGTTTATACCGCTGTAAACACTGCTTTCGTAGCGGAGCTGATCCGCAGCTGTGTTGGTGAAGTCGAAGAACAGATACTCCTTGCGGATCCCTTGGGGAAGTCCCTCTGTCGGTCCTACATAGATGTAGTCGATGGTCATGGAGCCGGTGGAGCTTGTACTTTTGTTCTTCAGGTTGTACAGCTGCACACGGAGACGATCGATCACCGGCTCGGCTGCATATTTACCCGACAGGGGGAGGGTTACGGTATAATATTGACCGTTGCTCAAATATTCCTCAGGGAAAGAGATCTCATCGTATTGGAGTTTATCTGAGCTTGCGGAATCGGGATCTGTGTAGTACAGACGGAATATAGGCTCATCACCGTCAGCTCCCAGGACGAAATTCTGAAGCTGAAAGCGAACCTGTGCCACATTTTCTTCCTCAGGGATCAACTGCAGGGGGGAGGCTGTTGCACTAAGTGAGGTGCCGGTCTGCACATAGACACTTGTACCGCTTGTCTTCATGGTAAAGGAGAGCGTACCGGTACTGTGGTCAATGCTTGCAGGACTGCTGTTGATGGAGTTGATCACCCAGTTATTTGCTAATTGATCGCTGGTGTTGCTTATGTAGTATTTGTCAAAATCCGTTCCCTTGTAGAGGGGGGTGTCCCGATAGCGACGGCCGTAGCCTCTGCCGTCGAAGTCAACAAAGAAGGCATTGGCAGGGACATCCTTTCCGTCGATCTTCTTGTTGTAGACTGTGCCGGCTAAGGGCTCATAGTCCTGGAGAGGATCTGCGGCAGAGGTGGTATCCCCCTGAGCCTTCCAGCCATCTGCGCTACCCTTTTGCACAAGGGTAAAGATGTTGGAAGCAAAGTCGGTTTCGTAATACATTGTGGTAGCCGGAACCATGCGCAGCTCCTGCAGGATATATTTATATTCCACACTGGTGCCGTTGGCGCCGGGACCGTAGCAGCCCGAAAGGGCATAGACGGCGAAAACACGGTTCACTTGGGAGAGCATTTTCGTTGGGGTGAAGCGGATCCCGTTTGTCTCTCGACTGAAAATACCGTTGCCCCATGTCAGTGTTTTTCCTGCAGCGGTGCAGTAGAGCTCTGTGGGGCATATTGGTAAGAGGTCTCCGTTGCTTCCCGAAGTGGTCAGACCCACAAATTCTCCAACGAGCTGAGTGTGGGTGGTATAGATCCGTTCCTTCAAGTGAGGGAAGGGTAGCTCTACGGCTTTCCCATAGTCAATGACCGTAATTGCAGCATCTACCTCCGGCAGAAGGTTGTTGCTGAGGTCCGGCACACGGAGAGAGCGTCTGGCGATGCCTTCAATCTTCAGATTTCCGTTCAGCCTGTCGTAGCAGACAGAGCGCAGGACATTCCGGAAGGGCATATCCTCGGAGCAGGTCCTTCGGCGGATGCCGTAGAACTTCAGATGTCCGTAGGCAGGAACACCCAGCTCCAGCAGGATCTGAAGCTGATCTTCTGCCGATAGGCTGATATTCGCCCCGGTGGAATCATCCTTTACAGTGACCGTGCCGGTGGGAGTGAAGCAGTATAGCGTCTGAGGGAAGGTGGGATATTCTAAATTCCCCTCTACCAAGGAAGACTGATTCAGTTCTTCCAGCAGTGCTTTCAGGCTTGCAAAATCGATGGCGGTTGCTGTGCTCTTAAAATCCGTTCCCGCATTGGGACTGTAGGGACCGTAGAAGAGCTTCAGATCTCCGTAGGCTGTGGAGGCACCGTTGGTTTTCACAGGGTCGCTGAGAACCGTGACAGTGTCAGACAGCTCTGTTCCCAGAACCTCATCTCGGAAGCCGACCTGACGCACAGGCACCTCACCCTTGTTCAGAAGGTCGAAGCTGTAGGCTACGGTGTCGCCGATGTTTACAATAGAGCTGTCCGGTAAATATTTTCCCATGCCGTTAGAGCCTGTAACAGCCTGCCCTGCGGACTGCACCTGATACTGGTGCTTCTCTGTAATGACATCCTCATTCAGGAGTTGGATGTTGGTTTTGAAGGTCAGATTGATACCTGTTAAGTGGCGATCTGCAAAGAACATATCAAAGGAGCAGATATCTCCGTCCTTCAGGCCTAAGTATTCGGCATAGGTTTGGTCGGAGTTTTCTATTTTATCTTCCAGATAGACAAAGCGGCGGGGGCTGCCGTGTATGCCGCCGATATCGCAGATCAGGGTGTCATTGATGAAGAAATAAACATCATCGTCACCTGTGAAGTCGAAGAAGTAATTTTTGTCCTTATAATAGACAAATTTACTTTTTGCGTGGAGACTATAGAAGAAATTTGCATCCTTCCTATAGCTTGTAACACTGTCGTCGGAATTGGTTCCCGTGGTTTTTACAGGAAATACGTCGGGATGCTCAAAGCCTAAATTATGTGCAATGTTAAATCCGGGACCACCTGAAAGTTTGGTCTGTCCGTCATTGAAAATGTAGCCTGCGGAACGGGAATAGGAGTTGTTAGATACGAAGGAATAGAGCTTCGTGCTGCTGTCGTAATACAGCCGCAGATAGTTCAGCTCCGGAACCTCCATATTATAGGGGAGATCCATAGTGCCGGAATTCACCGCAACATTTTCCTCCAGGACATCTCCGTCCACCGTAGGCTGCCAGACATAGAGGAGCATATAGTAGGCAAGGTCGAAGGCAGTTTCTACCTGCGTCCAGGTCATGGGATTGCCGTTGGTGTAGTTGATCTTTGCCAGCGTGTCCTCCCAGGAACCGAGAGCAAAGCCTGCTTCCTTTTTCTTGGAGAGGAAAATATCGTTCCAATTTTTGCGATAATGAACAGGGTTGGGAATATGATCTGTATGATACATCAAAGCATTGGCGATGTATTCGATCACCGCAGGGGTATAGACGATAGATCCGTTGACCAGCTCCGGCTCGATCAATCCCTTTACGAAGAAGTTTAGCGTATCTCCCTCCACATGATTTTCGCCCCAAAGCAGTTCGCCGGGTCTGGACAGAGTGCTTCCGTCAGGAAGAACCACATCGGGGCTGTTCATAGATAGATTGTAGGGAGCGGTAAAGGTTCCCGGATTCTCAAAGAGGAAACCGTCGGCACGGAAGTCCAGAACCTGCACGGGAATATCCAAGTAGGAAAGGCTGAGATCCATGAGCTTCAGGTAAGATAGCACCTCGTTGCGGTAGTGGTCGATCTGGGTTTGGATATATTCCGAATCCAGGAACAGCTGCTCTGTAAGTGTTACATTGTACTGCTCATAAAGCTCCAAAGCTGTGCGGTAGCTGTCAAGGAAGCACTGATACAGTTCTTCAGAAACTCCATCCGGACGGTCTAAATAGGACTTCATAGTGTTCAGAGCATTATACAGCTCATCCAGACGGTAGCAGTAACGGAACAAGTAAAACCGGGTGTAGTCCGTTCCGCTGCCGTGGGCATCGTAATGGGTGACAGGCAGCCATCCGAAGGATTTTTTATCGCTGCTAAGAGCAATACAATATCTCTGATTCAGAGTGGATGTTCCATCCAAACCAATGCCGCTGTAGTAATCATTTAGGACGATCCTCTTCTCATCTGTAGACCAGATCCATGCCGTGTGGGAGACTTTGGATGTTGTGGTTGCAAACAGGGCATTGCCGTCCTGTACCCTAGCCAGGTAATCCCCCCGAGCTAAGCGAATGGCATAGCTGGAATCGGAGCCGGTGTTCGTGCCGTTAAAAATAAACAGGATGGTTTGTTGCTTGTTGACATTTCCCAGGGAGCTGCCGTATAGGGTCCTCTCGTAGGCATTGGCTCTCCCGTTTGTGGGGAGGTTGGCGCCGTTAAATATGTAATATTTCCCCTGGATCTCTGCTGCAAGATAGTATCGTCCTGTGAGGAAATCCAAAGGGGTATGGATCTTTTCACCGGTTTCCTGTGATTCGAATGTCCTGATCCCGGTCAGGTCTACAAGCTTATTGCCGTACTTCAGGGGACCTGTAGGGGCTGTGAGGTCTTCGAAAGCAGCGCGCAGAGCTTCTGCATCATTGGTGGTTGCCGCTCGCGCTTCTACCGCCTGAGCGCCTCCGGGCAGTAAGCCCACAAGCATACTCAAGAGCAGCAGAAAGCATAGACAACGATTCAAGCATATCTTTGGTTTCATTCGTTTTCCCTCCATATGGTCTACCGACCCATTATATTTCTTATTATACATATTATGGCAACTAATTGCAATATTTTTTGCCTTTTGAATGTCAATGATGTCCAAGCAAATAAGACCGTTGCACAATAAAAAAGACGAGGTCGTAAAGCAAGGGAATACCGAAACGGCGTTACCCAATACTCTCGCTCGTCTATGATTACAATAGCATATTTTCTTCGAAAACGCAACTCTACCATATCCACCACAAGCCAATCTGCATGGGATGTTTCTTATTCCGAATGGGATTCCCCACGAGATTCCGAACAAGAGCCATTCAAGAGGACCGAAAGACGAAACAACGAACATATGAGCCGAGGATAAAAAGAAAAAGTTCCGAAATCCTAAGATTTCGGAACTTTCTGTGGTGGAGATAAGCGGGATCGAACCGCTGACCTCTTGAATGCCATTCAAGCGCTCTCCCAGCTGAGCTATACCCCCATATGCACGGCATCACCGATTGCATGGGTATTATAGCAGATGATAAAAGAAAAAGCAAGAGCTTTTTTGCATTTTTTGAAAATTTTTTTCAAACAGGAAGGGGAGCTACGAAAACAGGCTTGTAATTTTAGGGATTTTGCTGTATGATATATAGAGATTTGTACATTGGCGGTGGAATCCATGGGATTTTCCAAGAGTAAGAAGAAAAAGAAGCGGAAGCTGCAGATGCCGCCACTATCCTTCTTGGATCGGTGCATCTATTATGTCGGAATGCTGCTTAGCTTTGGCTTGGTGTTTGCTCTGCTGTTTGGCTATATTTGGGGCTTTGGGCATTTTGTTTATCAGGATCCAGCCATCATTGGAGCTGAGCAAAAGGCAGGGATCCTGTGGCAGCTACCCTTTTACCTGTTTGTGTTTCTAAGTGGATTCGTGATTTGCGAAGACGGGCTTACTTGCAGGAAGCCCATCTTTGGGAAGAAGGGAGTCCGCTACGGTCCGCCCCAATGGGCACCTGTGTACCCCTTGTTTTCCAAGGAACGGAAGATCCGTCCTACCATAGAGAACCGCCCTTCTCATAAACAATTCCGGAAAGCCGCCTGCAGGGCATGGCTGATCGGCTTCGTGATCACGCTGCTTCTGTATCCCTTAGGCTTCTTCGGACGCTACACTCTGGATCAGGACTGTGTGATTCGGGACTATAATTGCCTGAATACAGAGGTTGGAGCCTATGGCGTTGATGAAATGAGTGGGTTGACCGTCGGCGTAGTGCATTGCCGCAACGGGAGATCATGGATCCGTCATTGGAAGCTTCGCCTGAGCTTTGATACCCATACAGGCGAGACCTTTTCCTTTGATTTCGGCTCCGGTGAAGCCTCCTTGGAGCAGATGCAGAGCCTGAAGGCGAGGTTTCCTGCTGATCGGATCCGATATGAGGGCGCACAGAACATCAATAAGCTGATCAACGATCAGGACATCCCACCGCAGCTGTGGGACTCCCTGTATGAACTATTTGAACTGACTGAAGGAGAAGCACCATGATCTCAAGAGTGGAATCCCTTGGCTTGAATGGAATAGAGGGCTATCCTGTACTGGTGGAATGCTTTATTTCCAACGGTCTGCCCAGCTTCGATATTGTGGGACTGCCGGATGTAGCGGTGAAAGAATCCCGTGAACGGGTTCGTGCTGCCATTAAGACCAGTGGCTTCAAGTTCCCCGTAGGCAGGATCACCCTGAATCTTGCTCCTGCGGATACCAAGAAAAGCGGGACCATTTATGATCTGCCGATCCTTTTGGGGATCCTTGCTGCCAGTGGGATCTGCCGATTGCCCAAGGAGAAAACAGCCTTCCTTGGAGAGCTGAGTCTGGAAGGAAAGCTCCGTCCTGTCCGTGGCATCCTGTCTATGGCAATTGCTGCCCAGAGGGCAGGTTTTACACAGATGTTTGTCCCTGTGGAGAATGCCAGAGAGGCAACCCTTGCAGGGAGTATTAAAGTGGTCGGTGTCACCGATGTTCCCCAGTTGATCGCCGCGCTCAGGGGAGAAGCCACCATGTTCTATGAGCCTACTTGGATCCCGGATCTTTCGGACAGAGCTCTGCCGGATTTTGCGGATGTGAAGGGGCAGATGCTTGCCAAGAGAGCCTTGGAGATCGCAGCGGCGGGCTCCCACAATATTCTCCTTGTTGGACCTCCCGGCTCAGGAAAAAGTATGCTTGCTAAGCGACTGCCCTCCATTATGCCGGATATGACGACGGAGGAAACCTTAGAGGTCACTCAGATCCATTCCATTATGGGTCTGCTTCCGCCGGAAGCTCCCATTATCAACTGCCGTCCCTTCCGTTCCCCTCATCATACCGTATCCTCTGTGGGCTTGTCCGGCGGTGGAACCATCCCTAAGCCCGGCGAGAT
The DNA here is from genome assembly GCA_017936205.1 of Oscillospiraceae bacterium. GTDB lineage: Bacteria > Bacillota > Clostridia > Oscillospirales > Oscillospiraceae > JAZOXB01. Next base: position 6,268 of record JAGBGB010000227.1, on the reverse strand, counting down.
CTCTCTGGCTCATAAGGGAGTGCTGTTCCTTGATGAGCTTCCGGAATTTAAGAAAGAGACTCTTGAGGTCATGCGTCAGCCCTTAGAGGACGGCATTGTCACCATTACCAGAGCCAGCTCTACCGCCAGCTTCCCCAGCCGCTTCCAGTTGGTCTGTGCTATGAATCCCTGCCGCTGCGGCTGGTACGGACATCCTTCAGGCCGCTGTATATGCACAGAGCAATCTGTGCGGAATTATCATTCCAAGATCTCCGGCCCCTTGCTGGATCGCATTGACCTGATCATTGAGGTTCCGTCACTGGACTTCTGTGAACTCCGCATGGATACACCCGGCGAGAGCTCTGCACAGATCAAGCAGCGGGTAGAAGCTGCCAGAGCTCTGCAGCGGGAACGCTTTGCAGGGGGTACCTGTTCCTGCAATGCCTACATGCAGACTGCTGAGCTGCGGGAATTCTGCGAGCTTTCTGAGGATTGTGCTGAGCTCATGAGAGCAGCCTTTGACACTCTGGGCATGACTGCCCGTAGCTATGACCGTGTCCGCAAGGTAGCTCGTACCATTGCGGATCTGGAAGGCAGTGTAGAAATTCAGCCACAGCATATTGCGGAGGCTGTACAATACAGATCATATCAATTATCACAAAGGTAGGTTTACTATATGAATGAAATGTTCTTATTAAAGTTAGGCGAGATCGTGCTCAAGGGCGGCAACCGCTTCCAGTTTGAAAATCGTCTGAAGACCAATGTCTCCCGTCGTATGCGACCCTTTGGAGAATTCCGAATTTCCATCGTTCAGTCTACTGTGTATGTAGAACCGGAAACCGACAACTGCGATCTGGATGGAGCATGGGATGCGTGCCACTATATTTTCGGTGTGGTCAGCCTGTGCCGCTGCCGTCCCTGCGAGAAGGATCTGGATCGAATTTTCGATACCGCTATGGCATATTTGGGAGACGATCTCCGCTGCGCCAAGTCCTTTAAGGTCGAATCCAGACGCTCCGATAAGCGTTTCCCCCTGACATCCATCGGTATTTCCCAGGAAATCGGCGGCCGCATTGCAGAAGCCATTCCCGAGCTGGAAGTAGATGTTCACAACCCCGAATACACCGTGTTCGTAGAGGTGCGTGACCGTGCAGCTTATGTTCACGGTCCTGCAGATCCCGGTGCAGGGGGGCTGCCTACGGGTGTGGGCGGTCGTGCTATGGTGCTGCTGTCCGGTGGCATTGACTCTCCCGTAGCGGGCCACATGATCGCAAAGCGTGGTGTGGAGTTGGAGTGTGTGCACTTCTTCTCCTATCCCTACACCAGTGAGCTTGCTAAGGATAAGGTCTTGGAGCTGGCGCGGCTTATGACCCGTTACTGCGGCAGAATGACCGTGAATGTGGTTGGCTTTACGGAGATCCAGGAAGCCATTCGGGATCATTGCCCCGAGGAATACTTTACCCTGATCATGCGCCGCTTTATGATGAAGATCTCCGAGCGCATCGCCCGTGATCACGGCTGCGGAGCACTGGTTACCGGTGAAAATTTAGGGCAGGTCGCTTCCCAGACCATGCAAGCTATGGCTGTAACCGCAGCAGCTACCACGCTGCCTATTTTCCAGCCCTTGATCGGCATGGATAAGGAAGAGATCGTTACCATCGCCAGAAGGATCGGCACCATGGAGACTTCCATTCTGCCCTACGAGGACTGCTGTACCGTATTTACCCCCAAGCATCCCAAGACCAAGCCCACCATTGCACAGGTGGACAAGGCTTGTGAGAAGCTGGACTTCGAAGCCCTTATTGAGAGAGCATTGGAGAACACCGAGCTGGTAAAGGTTCGCTACCATGGATAATGCCCGTTCGGTCATACAGCTTCTGACAGAGAAGAAGAAGACCCTTGCCACCGCTGAAAGCTGTACAGGGGGGCTGTTGGGAGCGAAGCTGACAGCTGTCCCCGGTGCCTCCGCTGTCTACCTCGGCGGGATCATTTCCTATGCCTATGAGCTGAAGGAACGCCTTTTAGGAGTAGACCCTCAGCTTTTGAAGGAAAAGGGAGCCATCTGCCCCGAAGTAGCAGAGCAGATGGCGAGAGGAGCTTTGAAGGCTTCCAATGCAGATTATGCCCTCTCCCTTACCGGGAACGCAGGCCCCGGCACAGATCCTCTGAATCCAAATGTTGGAGAGATCTATGTTGCTCTGGCATGGGGCAGGGAAGTGTGCTGCAAAGCCCTGAAGCTCCAAGGAAATCGTGAGGAAAACCGGGAGGCTGCCTGTAAGGAAGCTCTATCGCTGCTCCTGACACATATAAATCCATAAGAGTTGACACAGGGATTATCTGACCCTTTTAGTGAAATAGCGTTTGTTTTCCATAAAACTTCTGTTTATTTCTTGACAATATTTGGTGCAGATGGTAAAATATATATGCATTATACATAACAGGAGGAATTATCATGGTTTCCAAAGGAAAGAAGCTGACGGCAAAGCTGCTGTGCCTGGTTCTGGTTGTGATCACGCTGGTATCCTGCATTGCGCCTGCTGGGGCCATTAGTCCTGCATCCACCAAGAGTGCTAAGGCATCCCTGGCGTATACCCTAAAGGGTCTGCCCCTTGGCCGTGCTGTCCAGAACTTCTATATGGGTTCTACCTACATCTACATCACCCAGCGCGTAGATGCCACCACCTATGTGTCCAGACTGAAAATGGACAAGGCTAACAAGGTTGCCAACTATGTAGATCGTATGACCTTCACCAACTGTGGTCATGGTCAGAGCTTGGATATGTACACCTACAACGGTGTTAACTACTTATACATGGGTTGCAAGTCCGATACAGACAGCGGCTACAACTGGTCCCTGCAAATCGCTCGTATTAAGTACGAGGCAGGCAAGACCTATAATTATACGAATCTTCGCCGATTCACCTACATGAATTATGCAAACGGCACGGCTTACCGCATGGGAGATACCTACCGTGTTGCTGCTGCAGTTTGCGGTAATACCACTGTATTCCGCATCCAGACCAAGAACAGCTCTAAGGTTGTTTACTCTGCCTACAATACCACTGCACTGAATAAGCTTCTGGACAAGAATAAGACCGTGGATATGCGTACCTCCGGCGCCAAGAAGGCTCACCTGTGGACGAACACCCAATCCGGCAGCTCTATTATCCGTCCCAATGGCTCCTTCCAGGGCATGGACCTGTTCTCCAAGGCTCGGATCTACCTCTCCGGCGGTGCACATGGGGACACTCCCCAGATCGCAAAGATCAACAGCTCCGGCAGCTACAAGAAGCTGGTGAAGATCAGCAATGTAGGCAAGCTGGAGATCGAGGGCATCCAGTGTAAGGACAGCAAGATCTACTTCCTCATCGTCCCCGGAACCACCACTGCTTTGAAGAAGAATTCCCATAAGATCTACTACCTCAACGAATCTGTTTTCGGATAATTTAAATTGCCAATGGGGCCGCCTTTCATGATGACATTCATCATAAGAGGCAGCCCCGTTTTCGTTCAAGCCCCATCCTAAAATTCCGATTTATCGTACCATTCGTAGGGGCGCGCATTGCGCGTCCGACAACCACCAAGAATTGGTGGTTGTGAAAAATGTTGCGATTTTTGGAAAAAATACATCATTTTCGGTGTTTTTTGTATTCATGCCGTTCCGCCATGAACCGGACGCGCAATGCGCGCCCCTACGAAGGGGTAAATCAAACTGTGCGATAAATCGGAATTTGAACTTGTGAAAGAGAAGTCGGAAAAGCAGGTGCAGCCTTATGTTTTCCGTGAGAGGCTGCACCTGATGGTTTGTTTGGGGATTTTACTGCAGAGAGTAGAAGTATGCTTTTGCTGCGTCGGAGTAGGCGATCATGGCTTGACATACTGTGAGAAGCCCTCCTGTTTTGCCTTGACCGTAGCTGTCTGCGCTGTACTGCAGGGTTGCACTGAGAGGTGTATCATTCTCATAAACCACTGCGGAAACGACCTGTCGGAGATCGGCTGCCATAAGATCGTCAAAGCGGAAGGCATAATAGCCCTTCTCGGGATGATATAGCTTGCAGTCCTGCAGTACGGCACTCCTTGCAACTCCGTAGATATCTGTATAGGAAAGCTTGAGACTCAGCTGATCCACAGCACTGCCATAGTTGCTGGGATCGAAAACAAAGAGAAGCTCCACTCTGCTGTCCATATTCAGACCTTTTCCCACCCAGCGGATCATGGGGGACTCAAGATCATCAAGTACTCGGTTGTTACTTCCGAAGCGCACGGTATTTAGGTCCTGTAAGTAGCTGCGATGGGCTTCTGCCATTTGACGATCGCAGAGTGCGTCGGTGCGATAGGACTTAAATACCTGTGCGGCGGCGCCATATCGCAGCAGCTCGGCACAAAGGGCTTTCAGTTCTTCGCTGACATTGGCTTTATTCAGCTGAGACAGGGCGTAGGCTTGGATGGAATAGCTATCTGTATTGGAGGTGTAGCGGATCCCATCTCGCTCCATGTATAGCTGCGCCTGAATCTGATCCCCCATCTGCACAGCATTCATGTTGTCTAAAACGAAGTAATAGTAATCACCCTTCTGAACCGGTTGGAGAGTTACAGTCTCCGTCCCGGAAAGGCTGTTTCCGCTGTAGCGATCGATCCTGCAGCTGAGATAGAAAGAATTGTAATACTGCATTTGAGCCTTCGGGATCATATAGTTCAGAGAGATATCTGAGCCCAGATTCAGACTGTGATAGATCCTTACATCCGGATCTAAAGCAGGCTGGGAGAATTGATTGCTGCGGAAGATCTTCTGATTCATAATCAGATCATTATAGTTCAGCACCAAATTTCCTAGTCGTTTTCCCTTTAGATCCTGATGGAATAACCATGGGTTCACATTCCGTGCAATGTCAATGACTGTGCCCAGGGTACAGGAGGTGTAATTGTAAATATAGTTGTCTCCGGGTACCTTAGCAGAATCAGAAATGGCACCGCTGATATATTCCTTCTTTGCCTCGCCGGTTTGCTTGAAGGCATCCTGAACGAAGGTTTGCTCTCCACCTGATTGGGGTAGCTTGATCAAGTCCTTGACGGCTCCGTAATCCTGCTCGTCCCAAAGGGTCAGATCCGGACCAAATGCCAGAGAAGCGTTTTCAGAGGTGGTCAGGAATCGGCGAAGGAGAACGATCTTCCCTCTTGCCTGTCGCAGGGTTGGAGCATCATCATACTGCCAGAAGAGCTGGGGATTGGCTTCAATGTAAGCTTTTAGGGTGCGTGCCAGATCCTCATGGGAGCCTGCATCGGGCTTCACCAGAAGCACCACAGTCTCACTGGGATGCTTGCTCAGAAATAGCTTGGAAATATTCAAGATCTCACCTAAGGTCAGCTCCTTGCCATAACGGTTGTAGCACTGTACCAAGGAGCTGCCGTGGATGATCTTCACATCATTGACATTGGCACAGGAAGAAGTGGCATTGCAGCGGATATCAAAGCTGCGAACCCCCGTAGCAAGCTGTTCTTCGAAGTACAGCTTCTGACACTTGGTAATAGAGAGGTTGTCCAGAACCGCATCCATGTCCTGAACCACAGCCATGGCTCCCGTATCGTGGGAGGCAGGGAGATTGATTTCGGATAAGTATGCAGTATCCGGGATCCCCTTCATCCAGTTCAGCTCTTCGCTGCTGCCGCCGAAGTAAGCCCCATAGGATGCAGTGGAATCTATAGACAGGGGGGATAGGACGAAGGAGGCTGCCTGACTTCGCTGCCCTTGGGTCAGATCACTGCCATTTAAGCAAACAAACCTTCCGCTGTGGGCGTTATAGATCAGATAGCTTCCGTCAGAATTACGGATAAATCGCCATAGCTGACTGGTATTGTCGTTGTTATCCTTGCTTTGCAGATCCCATACATTCAGAGAGGTTCCGGCGCTCTCTCCACGGGTATCCCACACCTTATCTGTCAGACCCAGACCCTTGGTAGTCTCGTACTTGGTAGAGGCGATCTCGTAGGCTCTGTAGCTGCTCTTATACCGCAGGAGCCAGCGGCTGCTTTGACCGATGGTATAGAGATTCAGCCCCATTCCGTTGGTCTCCAAATTGCCTTCACGGCCCTTTACACTAACGGACTGAATGGAATTCCGGGCAAAGAGCTCGCAGTACAGACCGTTGCTATGGGTCCAGGGGGTGGCTTCTCCGCTCTTATGAGGCACGGCGCAGGGGGTGACATACCACTTCCTGGGGGAAACGGCTGTCTGAACCAGCTTGCTTTCCTTACCTACAACATTATTCTGCAAGCCGACCCACATGCCGCT
>JAGBGB010000226.1 GCA_017936205.1 Oscillospiraceae bacterium | reverse complement strand
TTCCCTTGACAGCTGCCCCGGAATCATTAGACGTAAAAATGGAAAAGATGTGAATTGCGCCTTGCCTTTGAGAACAAACTTGATTATAATATATGTATATTTTACCAAAGAGGTGTTTATTATGAAACGATTCCTTTCTCTGCTGTTGGTTTTATGCCTGCTATTGGCTATGGTACCTGCGGCACTTGGGGCAGAGACCAGAGGGGTCAGCTTGACGACCGACTCTGCTTTCTTCAATGCCTTTACCCTGTCCAAAATGCCGGCTGTGCAGTCTGCGGTCAATGCAGGGAACTATACTCTGGCAAAGCAGGAGCTCTTGAACTACTATACCGCAAAGTTCAAGAACTATAATCCCATTCCTGCATCCCCTAACCGTACTGCCATGGTATATCTGGCAAGCCAGAATGCCTTTGCCTTCTCTGAGAATTATATGGGCAGCCAGTACATTACCTCCACGGATTATAAGGAATACCAATTTAATATGGGTACGAACCGTTCTGTGGTCTATGTCATGTCCATGATCCACAAAACTACAGGGGAGATCCTGATCCCCTCCAGCGAGGCAAGCTCTATGGTTCCCCGACTGATCCTCACTCTTGCAGACGGCTCTACCAAGACCCTGTATGCCACCGCTGATACCTATGTTCGGGCAGGCTCCTATGCCTCCTCCAATTATGGCAGCGCCACCACACTCTATGCCCACCACGATGTATCCGGCACTACCCCCTATGCTGCAAATACCAAGCGGATCTATATGAAGTTCGATTCCGCTGCCATTCCCTCCAATGTAAAAAATATCAAGCTGTCTATTTATGCCAAGTGCTCCGGTATGAGCAGCTCCGAGACCAAGCTCCGCCTGAATGTGTTCAGTGCCTACAGCACCACATGGACAGAATCCGGCTTGACATGGAACTGGCTGACCAATAACAATGGGCACGGTCATTTTTCATGGAACGGCGCTTCCGGTGGCTTCACATGGACAAAGCCCGCAGGCACTCCCAACGAGTGGCTGAACTACAACACCCGCTTCTATGAGGTCAGCTCTCTGGTGCAGAGTGCCGTAGCAGCAGGCACGGCTTCTGCCAACTATAAGACCTACCTGACCACTGCCAAGAACCTAATGATCGACTTCATCAACGATGCCGGCGCAGGGAAGCCTGCCAACCGCAGCATCGAGCCTGCAAACCGTCTTATGGAGTTCCCGTATATTTATAAGCACCTGCTGGCAAGCGGACTGCTGACTCCCGACGAGAATGTGAAGCTCCTGTCCTGGGTCTATGATGAGGCAGTGTATATGAATGGCGGTGCGACCATTTTCAACTCCTCCAACGGGGTCATCAGTGATATGGCATATACCAATCACGGCTTCTGGCATCTGGCAGGCTTCTATCAGAGCTTCGGCTTCTTCCCGGAATTTGCCAAGGCAAGCACATGGCGGAATAACTACAACGCCCGCCAGCCCAAGGTGGTAGATGCTCTGATCTACTCCGACGGCTCCTACAATGAGGTCACCTTCGGTTATCCTTCCGAGGTCATCAACTGGAGCTCCGTCTTACTTACTGCCATGAGCACCACAGGAGATACCTCCGCCGTTGCCACTACCTTTAAGGGGAAGCTGGTAAATCTTGCGAAATATCTGGTGGACTGCACCATGCCCAACGGCACCGCACCCTTCTGGGGTCAGGGTGGACCCGCTGCAACCAAGACGGCTGTGAACAAGGTTCTGGATGCCATCGGCACCACCATGGACAGCAATCAGACGGTACAGGAGCTTAGATATTATGTAAACCACTCCACCGGCTCCGCTCCGGATACCTACGGGGAATACGACAACATCAAGGTAGTTGCTGACCGTACCGGATGGGATTCCACAGATTCCATGATCTTCATGAATGCCAAGAGCGGCGGCAACCATGCTCATCGGGATGCCAACGCCCTGCTGTTCTACTACGGAGGCAGATCCCTTCTGACGGATACGGGCATGACCTCCTATGACTCTGCCCATGCCCACTATGCCTTCCAGAACTCCAAGACCAAGTCCCACAACACCATCGAGATCGACGGTGTGGCACAGACCTGGACGCAGAATCTGTCTGATGCAGCCTCCAAGGGCAATATTGATATGGTATCCAATGCAGGGGTGTCCAATATCCGTGCATGGACGACGGCGACCACCAATTTCACCCATTATCGTAATGTATCCTACATCAAGGGCTTAGGCTCCTTTATGGTGGTAACGGATAAGGTGGTTCCTTCCAACAGCTCCTCCCATACCTATCGCCAGAACTGGCACTGTGCTCCCTACTCCAACCCCAGCATCGCAAGCGATGTACACGATACCGGCAAGACTGCCTATGCTTCCGGCTCCAACCTGATCATCGCGCAGGCGTACAATATCCACAATACTGCCCTGAATACAGAGATCACAGCCACCCTGCAGACCGGCTACGATTCCTCTGCTGCTGCTACGACCACCAAGTACTTCGAGTACAAGCAGAGCAAGAGCGGTGTTGCCACCTATCAGACTGTGCTCTACCCTGTGCCCGCCGGTGCAACGGCAACAGTCACTCCTGTGAAGCTCAGCATGACCTCTACAGGGGATGACATTGCGCTTGCCTCCCGTATTGCCATTGAGGACAGTGCAAATCCCAATCTGAAGGTGCTGTATCACTACAACTCCTTCGAATCCACCCCCTCTACCCGTGCCTTCGGCGGTCATACTACCGATGCAAGCACGGCTATGCTGGGACTGAACAAAGCCTCCAACGGGCAGACCATCTTCGTTTCCATCGCAAACGGCTCTACCCTCCACACCTCCAGCTATAATCTGGTAACTGTCTCTGCCAAGGTCACAGATCTGTCCATCCGTTTGGACGGAACGACCATGGTCATAGAGAGCTCCGACCCCAATATCGGCTTCCGTACCATTACCAGCAATCTCAGCGGTCAGACTGTGAAGGAGGTCACCCTGAACGGAAAGACCATTGCCTTCCACCAGGCAACAGACGGTACGGTTACAGTAGGTAACCTGTACTTCCTGACGAATTTTGACAAGGGTGATCCCCTTGCACAGACCTCTGACTGGACAGGTGCACGTACTACTCCCTCTGTGAACAATACCACAGGACTGCTCTCCGGCAGCTTTACGGAAAAAGATCCCTACCTGTCTTCCAAGGTCGTTTTGTCCTATACCGTCCGCAGCGGGGATATTGTAGAGCTCCGTGTGAAGAACACCGTGACCTCCGGTACCTATACTCCGCTCCAATTCTTCTATACCACCAAGGAGCATACCACCTATACAGAGGGCAAGTCCTGCCGTGATACCCATACGACCTATCCTGCCAATGACTTCGTGGTAGCAAGGATGGCACTCCCTGCGGATGCAGTGGGACAGGTGATCACTGCCATCCGTGTAGACCCCGTGAATTCCAGCGCTACGGATCCGGCTCAGGGTAGCTATGCCATTGATTATATCTATATTGGGCCTGCAGACCTGTCACCCTCAGCGCAGAATAAGACCTACACCGTGACCTTCTGTAAGGAAGATGGTACCGTGTTGGGAAGCAAGACCGTTTCTGCCGGAGCTGCAGCAAGCTACACAGGGACTACACCCACTAAGGCAGCAGACAGCAACAGTCACTACAGCTTCGCAGGCTGGGTGGATGCACAGGGGAAGACTGCAAATCTCAGTAGCATTACCGCAGATCTGAAGGTCTATGCCTCCTTTACTGCTGCTGCCCATGGCTTCACCTTCCAGTCTGTCAACAGTAACCAGCATAAACGCACCTGTATTACCTGTGGCTTCGCAGACCAGAAGAATCATAATTTCACCTTCGCTTCCACAGGAGCTACGGAGCATAAGCGTGTCTGCAGCAATTGTAAGTATGAAGATACCGAAAATCATAGCTGGGACAGCGGTGCTGTTACAAAGGCAGCTACCTGTACAGAGGCAGGGGTAAAGACCTACACTTGCTCCGTTTGCAACGGAACAAAGACCGAGACCATTGCCGCTATTGGGCACAGCTACGATGCAGGTGTGATCACCACCATGCCCACCCTGACGGCTACGGGAATTCGAACCTTTACCTGTAAGAACAACAGCAGCCACAGCTACACCGAGGTTTTGGAAAAGCTGTCTGAGGATCTGCTCTTTGATTTTAGCGGTAAGGCAGGGAGCTATGACAATGCCGCCTACGGCTTTGTTAATTTCGACGATGCTGCCAACTGGTACTACTACAAGGATGTAAATGTCAGCGATCTGACCATTGATCCCAATGATGGTACTCTGAAGCTGACTGCCGTTGGGAGTTTGGAGGATACCCGTTATCCCTGTGTATACTTTGACACCATCATAAATGGCAGCTATCATAGCTATCCCCTGAACTACGACCCACAGAATGCAGAGGTCTATCAGCTCCGCTTTAAGATGGAGAACATGGTTATGGGCAGCTACACCAATGAAAGCGGAAAGATCTCCACACCTGCTCCCTACATGATCCTGCAATACTTTGTCAATGGAGAGAATTCCACCCTAACCGCTACGGACAACACCAAGATCCCGGTGGAGGTCCTTGGAAGCGGAGAATATGTTACCATAACGGCTGCCCTGAATGAGACCTTCCGTGCTCAGAGCAAGATAGATAAGATCCGTGTCTTCTTCGGCGGAATCGAAAGCCTCAGCACTGAGACTCCGGGAAAGATCACCCTGGACTATATCTATATTGGTACAGAGGATGGAATGCCCACAGCAAACTATACGGTTACCTTCAAGGGTGCAGACGGAGCAGTTCTTGCAACTCAGGTCGTCAGTGAAGGCGGCACTGCGGTCTATTCCGGTGCCACCCCCACGAAGGAAAGCGATATGACCTATCACTACAGCTTCAGCGGATGGGATAAGGCTCTGACCAACATTACTGCAGATACGGTGGTAACTGCTGAGTTCACCGCCACTGCCCACAGTAAGGTCACGGACAAGGGCTATGCAGCAACCTGTCAGTCAGAGGGTCTGTCTGATGGACAGCACTGCTCCGTTTGCGGCAAGGTTCTGGTAGAACAGACCGTCCTCCCCATTGGAGATCACAGCGCTGTGACCGTTCCCGGCACTCCTGCTACCTGTTTGAATTCCGGCATTTCCGACGGCTCTAAGTGTTCTGTCTGCGGACTGGTTCTGGAAGAGCAGCAGATCCTGCCTCGTCTGGGACACAGCTACAGCTACACCAATAACGGCAGCAACCATACAGGGACTTGCACTCGCTGCGGAAAGACCCAGACTGCTGCCCACAGCTTTACAGACGGAAGCTGCATTTGCGGTGCGGTAGAATACAGTGGCCCCATAACGGATTCTGCCATTACCATTGGACATACCCTGAATCTGGCAAGTGATATTTCCGTGAACTATGCAGTAAAATCCAGTCTGTTGGAGGCCTACGACAGCTATTATATGCAGTGCATCCTTCCCATTTATGAGGGAGAGCTTATAACAGGATATCAGACAGTGCTCATCGATCCTGTGAAGAACGGGAGCTATGATTACTTCACCCTCAGTGGCTTGACTGCGGTGCAAATGGGGGATCTGGTAGAAGCAACCCTGTATCTGCAGAAGGATGGAGCAGAGTATGTTTCCAATACCGACAGCTACAGCATTGCACAGTATGCCTACTCTCAGCTGAATAAGAGTGGCTCCTCTGATACACTGAAGAGACTGTGTGCAGATCTGCTCCGCTACGGCGCAGCGGCACAGAGCTTCAAGGGCTACCGTACCGACAGCCTCTGCGACAGTGCTATGACTTTGGAGCAGTTGATGTGGCTCAGCGATATAGGAAGCGTGACCTTCGGAAACCTCAATGCGGAGGACGGAGATCTGACTGCTCCCGTGATCACCTGGGTAGGCAAGGCACTGAATCTGGACAGCAAGGTTACTGTGCGTTTCGCCTTCAGTACCGCCAATTACAGCGGAGATCCTACAGAGCTGACTTTACGGATCCGCTACATCAATTATCAGGGTGAGGAAGTGGAGCAGATCCTTTCTGATCCTCAGGTTTACGGCAGTGCGGATCGCTACGCCTTCTCCTTTGACGGTCTGCTGGCAGGTGAGCTGCGTACAGCTATCAGCGCAACAGTCTATGAGGGAGAGACACAGCTTTCCAACACCCTGCACTACAGCCCCGACACCTACGGCAACAACAAAACCGGTGCTCTGGGGACACTGTGTAAAGCGCTCTTTGCCTACTCTGACAGCGCCAAGAGCTACTTTACTGCACCGTAAGAAAAAACAAGCTGTGGGAGAAGGCGGGAAACCGTCTTCTCCCACAGTTTTCGGTTAAAGCAGCCTTCTCGAACATATCGACATGGGCTGTTGCGGGATGTAAAATGTATGTAAAGTCCTTCTGAAATCTTGAATTTTTCTTCTAAAACGGATAGAATTGTAAGAAAGAAAGGAGGCGGAGACAATGATCTGGTGCGTAGAGGATGATTCCAGCATTCGGGATATTGAGGTATACGCTTTGACTTCTATCGGCTTTGATGCTAAGGGCTTTGAAGATGGCAACAGCTTTTGGAATGCACTGCAGTCCGAGAAGCCTGAGTTGGTGGTGCTGGATATTATGCTCCCCGGCAAGGACGGCGTTACCTTGCTGAAAATGATGAAGGGATCTGAGGAATTTCGAGAGATTCCGGTCATTATGGCAACTGCCAAGGGTACGGAATATGATAAGATCCTGAGTCTGGACTTGGGTGCGGATGATTATCTTGTTAAGCCCTTTGGCATTATGGAAATGGTCAGTCGGGTCAAGGCTGTGCTGCGCCGCTGTAAGCCGAAGGGCTCCTCCGAGCTGCTGAAGCTGGGAGGACTTGTGCTGAATCCAAACGAGCATACTGTTACCATCGATGGAGAACGGGTGACTCTGACCTATAAAGAATATGAGCTCCTGCACCTGTTCCTTTCTCAGCCGAGGATCGCATTTACAAGAGAACAGCTGCTGGCAAGGGTGTGGAACACGGAGTATGTGGGAGAAAGCCGAACGGTGGATATGCACATCCGTACCCTGCGGCAGAAGCTGGGCAGCTACGGCAATATCATAGAAACTGTCAGAAATGTTGGCTATCGACTGGAGAACCATTATGACAAGTAAGATTTTTCGTTCTACTGTTCTTGTTGCGGCTGTTGTGCTGCTATGCTCTCTTAGCGTTGTGGTCGGCATTCTTTACAGTCACTTCACCGGAGTGCAGGTCAAGCAGCTTAAGGACGAGCTCAGCCTTGCAGTCACCGGGACGGAGCAGTACGGCAATGCCTTTTTGGAAAATGTGGAAGCGGATCGATTCCGTGTGACTTGGATCGACACCGATGGTACGGTTCTCTTCGATACACAGGTGGATCAGACTGTTATGGAGAATCATGCAGATCGAGAGGAGTTCCGAGAGGCATTGGAAATCGGCGTCGGCAGCGCGGTGCGGAATTCCTCCACACTTACAGAGCAGACCTATTACGAGGCACAGCGTTTAAAGGATGGAACCATACTGCGTATTTCCACCAATCAAGCCTCTGCCTGGGCACTGATGATCGATCTGCTGTGGCCGATCGCTTTCATTGCAACCCTTGCCATTGGACTGTCTGCTCTGCTTGCCCGACGAATGGCGACAAAAATTGTGAAACCGCTGAACCGACTCAATTTGGAACAGCCTCTTTCCAATGACACGTATGCGGAGCTTTCCCCTCTGCTGCGGCGGATCAACCAGCAGCATTTGCAGATCGAGGCTCAAATGCACAAGCTGCAGCACAAAGCCGATGAATTTATCCAGATCACCTCTCATATGCAGGAGGGCTTGGTGGTTCTGGACAAGGAGACCCACATCCGCTCCATCAATACCGCTGCTATGAGGATCTTTCGGGCAGGAGAAGCCTGCGTGGGCAGCAGCTTCTTCCAAATAAGCCGAAGCAGTCTGCTGCGGCAGGCGCTGAACGATGCTCTGGACCGAGGACACGGAAGTGCGGTTCTGGAACAGGAAGGAAGGACATACCGTTTCGATATGAGCAGTATTCGATCCGGGAACGATTTGCTGGGTGCGGTTGTATTAGTGGTGGATGTGACGGAAGCACGGAATGCCGAGCAGATGCGGAGGGAGTTCTCTGCCAATGTATCCCATGAGCTGAAGACTCCCCTGCAGGGCATCATCGGCAGCGCAGAGCTGCTGGAGAACGGCATGGTGAAGGCAGAGGATACTCGGCGGTTTGTGGGATATATTCGCAAGGAAGCCTCACGACTGGTAAATCTGATCGAAGATATTATCCGCCTCTCTCAGCTGGATGAGGGGGTGGAGCTGCCTTCTGAACAGGTGGATATGCTGCAGCTTTGTCGGGATGTGGAAGAGACCCTTGCCCTCGGTGCAGCGGAGAAGAATATTAGGCTCGAAGTGTGTGGCAATGGCTTTACCATCCAAGGTGTCCGCAGAATGCTTCAGGAGATCGTTTACAATCTCTGCGACAATGCGATCAAGTATAATGTGCCCGGCGGCAGTGTGGAGATCCGTGCGGAGAATAACCGTCTGACAGTCCGAGATACCGGGATCGGCATCTCGGCAGAGCATAGGGAACGGATCTTTGAGAGGTTCTATCGGGTGGATAAGAGCCACTCCAAAGCATCCGGCGGTACCGGTTTGGGTCTTTCCATCGTCAAACACGCAGCAGCCTATCATAAGGCAGAGATCCACTTGGAAAGCGCTCCCGGCAAGGGGACAACGGTCACGGTTCAATTCTAATACTACTATTCGGGCTATAGAAAGTAGCCATTAAAAATGTCTACTAAAGAAACTCAGTATACCTTGAGACCGCATCCGTTTAGGGTGCGGTTTTTATTTTACACAGATTTTACATAGGTTTTGCAATTCCTCTATGGTTTTTTACAATTGGAAAAGTTTATAATATAGACTGTCAAAAATCAGAAGCGAGCCATAATACTGTTTCTTGATAAAATGGTTTGAAAACCATTTTATTGCAGGATGAATATCCTGCACCGCCTATGGCGGCAAGAACAGTATTACAGGTTATTTCTTGGCGGCTTTGCCGCCATGCCGCTTACCAGCGGCATAATA
>JAGBGB010000225.1 GCA_017936205.1 Oscillospiraceae bacterium | reverse complement strand
TGCAAAATCCAGAGGCAGGTATACCAAACAGGAAGCGGCAATTGCGATCCAAGCATTCATTTCTTCGGTCTGTGCTCTCCAGATAAAATAAAAGTAGGGGGTTCCAATCAGATAGACCGACAGCAGTCCCAAAGTAGTAATCAGCCAAATATTCCACTGGGTTTTCTTAGACAGAACTCCGGTCACAAAGGCACAGAGGATCAATCCCGGCAGAAACCCGAAGAAAGGTTTTAGAACATAGGCAAAGCCCCCACCTCCTACAAAAATAGGCAAGCCTAAAAGACCCAGAAATACATACAGAGCCTGAGACACCGGACCCCAAACCGGACCGAGGAGCAGACCTGCCAAACAAGCAAACATGGTTTGCAAGGAGGCTACATCAATATGGAGTAAGGCACCGGCTGCGGTCAATGCCGTGAAGAGAGCAGTAAGCAGTAATTTCTGTAATTTCCTTTTCCGTGACATGGCGAGATCCTTTCTGATGTAAAAAGCGTTTGTATTTTTGAAAATACACTATAGCCTATTATAGCGAATTTTTCATAAATTGCAATGGGTTCTTATGAAAAACAGCTGCCCCTGTCACCGGAAGAGGGAAGAAAGAAACGCAGATGGAACAAAGCTTCGGAAATATCGGAAGGTATTGACTTTTTTTCATGAGAATGATATTCTTGTCATAGAAATCAGAAGCCGAAGGCAGAAGGGGGGAGCTTGTTTGGGAGAGTGGACACTACTGCGCTATGAAACCATCGATTCTACCAATACTGCCCTCAAGTCTATGACAGAGGCAGAACACGGAACCATGGTATGCAGCGACCGCCAAACTGCCGGTCGGGGCAGACTGGGTAGGAGCTTCCTTTCGGAGGACGGTGGGATCTATCTGTCTCTTTTGCTGAAACGGTCTGAGCCTCTGGATCAGCTCCTACACCTAACCACCATGGCAGCGGTGGCAGTTCGCAGAGCCATCATGGATGTATGCTCGGTACAGGTGCAGATCAAGTGGATCAACGACCTTCTGGTAGAAGGGAAGAAGATCTGCGGCATTCTCACAGAGGTAGCCCCACAAGGAGGCGTGATCGTAGGCATCGGCATCAACTGCAATACAGACCGGTTCCCACAGGAGCTGGGGCCCATTGCGGCATCTCTGTGCCAATTCTGCGGAGAGGTAGATCGGGAAGCGCTGCTGCAGGCCCTCATCCGCCGACTGCAGGAGATGGATGAAGTCCTGTTCTCTCAGAAGGCTCCGTGGATGGAGGAATATGCCCGATTCTGCATTACCCTCGGGAAGGAAGTACGACTTCTGAGCGCTGCTCAGAGCCGAGAAGCCTTTGCAGAGGGGATCAGCGAGAACGGCGGATTGCTGGTTCGTTTTCCCGATGGTAGCCGTCGGGAGATCACAGTAGGAGAGGCCTCCGTCCGAGGCTTACACGGATATATGAATTGAAAGGAAAGGAAAATTGCTATGAACGAAGTCATTCAGTGTTTGATCGAGCGGAGAAGCTGCCGCAAATACCTGCCCAAGCAGGTAGAGGAAGAAGCTCTGCAGCAGATCCTCTTAGCAGGAACCTATGCTGCAAGCGGTATGGCGAGACAGCCTGTGAAGATCGTGGTTCTGCAGGATCCCAAGGAGATTGCAGAATTAGAGGCTATGAACGCAGCCATTATGGGCAATGCCGACGGACACCCCTTCTATGGTGCCCCTACGGTTTGTGTGGTGCTCTATGATACAGAGGTTTACACAGGCTTGGAGGATGCTTCTCTGGTTATGGGCAATCTGATGAATGCCGCCCACGCTCTGGGTGTGGCATCCTGCTGGATCCATCGAGCAAAGCAGGAGTTCGACAGTGAAGCAGGTAAGGCTCTGCTGCGGAAGTGGGGCATTGAGGAGAAGTACACCGGCTGCGGTCACTGCATCCTTGGCTATGCCGACGGCCCCTGCCGCCCCGCCACCCCCCGCAAAGCCGATTTCATCCACCGTCCCTAATTACCCCATATACCACAAGAGGCTGTCTCACCAAAATGTGAGACAGCCTCTTGTAATTTAAGCCCGCACCCTAATACCCCACCAAATTCCGATTTATCGAGCTGCTTCGTTCACCGCTGCGTAGGGGCGCGCATTGCGCGTCCGGTTCAT
>JAGBGB010000224.1 GCA_017936205.1 Oscillospiraceae bacterium | reverse complement strand
GTGAGCTTTCCCTTGGAGGAGGGACAATGGATCGGCGCCAAGCAATCCGTAGCAGTCTCCTCGGAGGGCTCTGTGGATGCTTCTGAGGCAGGCTATGTGTCCTATGCAGTAGATGGGTATGAGACCGTGCTGACACCGGAGCTTGTCCACCATGCGGAGGGACAGGAGCTCCTGACTCTGGAGCCGGACAAGCTGCCGCCGGAGGCAATAGGGAAGCTGATCCTGAGTCAAAATTGGTACTTTGCGGTTCCCGATGGTTATCCGGAGCTTTCTGTGGGACAGAAGCTAAGCTTGAAGCTCCGTGATCAGATCTGTGAGGCACAGGTTCTGCGTACCCAAGGCCTGCTGCTCTTAGAATGCAGCAGCGGGCTCCATGCTCTGACAGACCTGCGGTATACAGAGGCGCAGCTTTACACCCATACCTTCCCTGCCATACAGCTGTCTAAGGAGGCAGTCTATTACATAGATGGGGAAAGCTGTGTGTACATTCTCAGTGGAGCAAGGGTGCGGAGAAAGAACGTTCGGATCCTTCGCATTGAGGAGGATCGGATCCTGATCCACCCGGAGGATCTGCCCTTGGGGGCGCAGGTGATCCTGACAGAGAAAGAAATTACAGATGGGATGGTGCTGGAATGATCGCACAGAATATTGCAGAAATTCGCAGCCGTATGGAGGCTGCTGCCATAGCCGCCGGACGGGATCCCAAGGAGATCCTGCTCTGCGCTGCAACGAAAATGAACGATGCTTCCCGTGTACGGGAGGCCATAGCCGCCGGGATCGACTGTTGCGGCGAGAACCGTGTGCAGGAGCTTGTGACCAAGCAGGCACAGGGAGCCTACGAGGGGGCGCCTGTCCACTTTATCGGTAGACTTCAGACCAACAAGGTCAGACAGGTGGTGGGCGCTGTGGATCTGATCCAGTCCGTTGACCGCTTGGCTCTGCTGGAATGCATCGAGAAGGAGGCTGCCAAGAAACAGCTTGTGCAGGACATTCTTCTGGAGATCAACATTGCACAGGAGGAAAGCAAGGCAGGCTTCACAGAGGCAGAAATTATGGAAATTGCCCAGAAAATGGAAGTGTTTCCCCACTGTCACCTGTGCGGACTCATGGCAATTCCCCCTGTTAGCAAAAATAAAGGAGAAAATTGCAGATTTTTTGAAAAAATTCGCAGATTATCTGTTGACATAATGGCAAAAAAACAGCATAATATTACTATGGGTATTTTGTCTATGGGCATGACTGATGATTTCGAGGATGCCATTGCCTGTGGCAGTACTATGATCCGTGTTGGAACAGCCATATTCGGCATGAGAGATTACAATAAAACTAATTAGAAACATATATTTGGAGGTACACCCCTATGGGACTGATGGACGAGATCCGCAAGTTGACACATCCTTACTCTGATAAGGAAGATGAAGTTTATGATGAATATGATGACGAGCCTATGATGGAGGAGGAGCCCGCTCCTTCCCAGAGCCGTCCCACCTACACCACCCGTGGTGCTGCAGCAGTGGCAGTTGCTCCCGCAGCTGACACCGGAAGATCCACCGGCCGCATTACCAGCATCAATACCGTATCCCCTATGCAGGTCGTTGTGGTCAAGCCCGAGCGCTTCGATCAGGTAACCGAGATCGCTGACCGTCTGCGTTCCAAGCAGTCCGTGGTTCTGAATCTGGAATCCACCAATAAGGATGTTGCTCGCCGCTTGGTAGACTTCCTGTCCGGCTGTGCCTATGCTCTGGACGGAAACATTCAGAAGGTTGCCATTTCCACCTACTTGGTCACTCCTCACAATGTAGAGGTTCTGGGTGACGAAGAGAAGGAAACCGAGACCACCGCATCCTATTTCTAAGAACAGGAGCTGAAGAACCATGATCACTCCGCAACAGATTCAGGAAATCAGTTTCGATACAGTCCGCAAGGGCGGCTATGACATGGAGTCCGTGGATAGAGTCCTGGAGCCCCTGACAGAGGATTATATTACCCTCTATAAGGAGAATTCCATATTGAAGAGCAAAATGCGGATCCTTGTTGAGAAGTTGGAGGAATACCGTAATCAGGAGAGCTCTATGCAGAGCGCCCTGATGGCAGCTCAGAGAACCTGCGAGCAGATGACTCTGGAAGCGGAGAAGAAGTGCGCCCAAATGCTCCGTGAGGCAGAGGAGGCTGTTGCGGCAAAGTCCCAGAATGTGGATCTCCTGATCGGCGAGGAGCAGGAACGGCTGGATGCTGCCAGAGCAGCATCTCAGGCATTCATTGACTCCGTGGAGAAGGATCTGATGCAGCAGCTTGAGCTGCTGAAGGAGCTCCGCACACGGGAATTTCCTCAGCCTGTGGTAGAGCAGCAGGAGACTCGTAAGGCATTCGACTTCGAGGAGCATCCCGTAGCTCCCACTACTGAGGAGCGGGCAGATGCACTGATCGAGGAGATCGGACAGACTCTGGAAATGAAGCTCAGTCCCATTGAGCCTCCCAAGAAGTTTGAACATCTGGAATTTGGTAAGAATTACACCCAGGAGTCCTAAGAGACTTCTGAGTTGAATAAGATAATGCAATGAAGGGGAAAAGTAGCCTGTCCTCTGTGTTCAGAGAGCTGCCGTTTGCTGCGAGGCAGTCACATGGCAAGTGAACAATCACCCCGGAGCAGCTGTCCGAACAGAGCGTAGGGCTCTCAGTAGGCACAGACGGCTTACGCCCGTTACAGCGTCAATGAGCGCCCCTTGCACGCAAGGGGAACAAGAGTGGTACCGCAGAGCTTCTTCTGTCTCTTGATCGAGATGGAGGAAGCTGTCTGTCGTTATGAAGAAATAGATATCATATGGAGGATGTTTTTTATGGATTATAAGAATACCATTATTACCCCGAAGACAGCATTCCCTATGCGAGCAGGACTGCCTCAGAGAGAGCCGGGAATGTTGGAGAACTGGAACCGCATTGATGTGTATAAGCTGCTGATGGAGAAGAATCAGGGCAAGCCCCGTTTCATTCTCCATGACGGCCCTCCCTTCTCCAACGGTGACCTGCATATGGGTCATGCCCTGAACAAGACTCTGAAGGATTTTACTGTCCGTTCCTATGCCATGCGTGGATATTACACTCCCTTTACCCCCGGCTGGGACAACCACGGCATGCCCATCGAGTCTGCCATCATTAAGAAGAATAAGCTGAATCATAAGACCATGCCCGTTACCGAGTTCCGTACCGCTTGCGAGAACTTTGCACAGGACTTCATTGACCGCCAGCGTAACGGCTTCCGCCGTCTGGGTGTCATTGGAGATTGGGACAGACCCTACTGCACCATGGACAAGCGTTTCGAGGCAGAAGAGGTTAAAGTCTTCGGCGAAATGTTCCGTAAGGGATATATCTACAAGGGATTGAAGCCCGTGTACTGGTGCCCCAAGGACGAGACTGCTCTGGCAGAGGCTGAGATCGAGTATCAGGATGATCCCTGTACCTCTATCTATGTAAAGTTTGCTCTCAAGGACACGCAGGGCAAGCTGGATCCTGCCAACACCTATGTGATCATCTGGACCACCACTCCCTGGACTCTCCCCGGCAACCTGGCAATCGCCCTGAATGCAAGAGAGAGCTACGTTCTGGTACAGGCAGGAGAGGAGAAGTATATTGTAGCAGAAGCACTGCTTGAGAAGACCATGGCTGCCGGCGGCATCGAGAATTATGAGATCATCGACCGCCACGAGGGTGCTTTCTTCGAATACATGACTGCACAGCATCCCTTCCTGGATCGGGATTCTCTGCTGGTTACTGCAGACTATGTTACCATGGACTCCGGTACAGGCTGTGTTCACACTGCTCCCGGCTTCGGCGCAGATGACTATCAGACCTGCCGCCGCTACAAGATCGACCTGATCGTTCCCGTAGATGACCGTGGTTTCCAGACCGAAGATGCAGGCAAGTACGCAGGTCTGCGTTACGATGTTTCCAATACCCAGATCGTGGAGGATATGAAGGCGGATGGATCCCTCTTCGCTTCCGAGGTCTTTACCCACAGCTATCCCCACTGCTGGCGCTGCAAGAGCCCCATTATTTTCCGTGCCACTCCCCAGTGGTTCTGCTCTGTTGAGAGCTTCAAGGAAGAAGCCGCTGCAGCCTGTGAGGATGTACAGTGGTTCCCTGCATGGGGCAAGGATCGCATGATCTCCATGATCCGTGACCGTGCGGACTGGTGCATCTCCCGTCAGCGCCGTTGGGGTCTGCCCATTCCCGTATTCTACTGCAAGGACTGCGGCAAGCCTGTATGTACTCCCGAAACCACCGAGCACATTGCCAAGCTCTTCGCATCCGAAGATATTATCCATAGCTATCCCCACTGCTGGCGCTGCAAGAGTCCCATCATCTTCCGCGCCACTCCCCAGTGGTTCTGCTCCGTTGACTCCTTCAAGGACGAGGCCTGCGCCGCCTGCGACGATGTGCGCTGGGTCCCCGGCTGGGGTATCGACCGCATGAAGTCCATGGTCCGTGAGCGTACCGACTGGTGCATCTCCCGTCAGCGCAAGTGGGGTCTGCCCATCCCCGTGGTCTACTGCAAGGATTGCGGCAAGCCCATCGTCACCGACGAGACC
>JAGBGB010000223.1 GCA_017936205.1 Oscillospiraceae bacterium | reverse complement strand
GCTGGTGGTCTTGGGCAAGCTTTCCTTAAATTCCACGATTCTGGGGTACTTATAAGGCGCGGTGCGGGACTTGACATAGTTCTGGATCTCTTTTTTCAGCTCTTCTGTAGGTTCCGTGCCCTTGACCAGAACGATGGCAGCCTTAACGACCTGGCCTCTGACCTCATCGGGAGCGGCGCAGACACCGCATTCCAGAACATAGGGCAGCTCCATGATCACATTCTCGATCTCGAAGGGTCCAATGCGGTAGCCGGAGGACTTGATCACATCATCGGCTCTGCCTACATACCAGTAGAAGCCGTCCTCGTCCTTCCAAGCCAGATCTCCGGTGTGATAATAGCCGTCACACCAAGTCTCGGCGGTTTCCTCAGGACTTCCTTCGTAGGCAAAGCTGAGGCCGCAGGGAAGACCCTTGGAAATGTTAATGCAGATCTCACCGCTCTGGCCGGGTGCAACGGGAGTTCCGTCCGGAGACAGGAGCACCAGATCGTATAGGGGAACGGGCTTGCCCATGGAGCCGATCTTATGCTTATTGCCTACAAGGTTGCCGATGATCAGAGTGCTCTCGGACTGACCGTAGCCCTCCATGATCTGCAGACCAGTGGAACGGTAGAACTGACGGAAGACCTCCGGATTCAGAGCCTCGCCTGCAATGGTGGCGTGCTCAATGGAGGACAGATCGAAGCGGCTCAGATCGTTCTTAATGAGCATACGGTACATGGTGGGAGGTGCGCAGAAGGTGGTAATATGATACTTGGCAAAGAGGGGGAGGATCTTCTCCGCATCGAAGCGGTCGAAGTCGTAGACGAAGGTGGCACCCTCGCACATCCACTGACCGTAGAGCTTGCCCCACAGGGACTTCGCCCAGCCGGTGTCGGAAATAGTCAGATGCAGACCGTCGGGATTGACTCTGTGCCAGTATTTAGCGGTAATAAAGTGACCTAAGGGATATTTGTAATTGTGTGCTGCCAGCTTGGGGTAGCCGGAGGTGCCGGAGGTGAAGAACATCAGCATGGGATCGGAGCCGCAGGGAGCATCCTCGCTGCGGGCGAAGTGGCTGCTGAACATGGTGTATTCTTCGTTAAAGTCATGCCAGCCCTCACGAGAGCCGCCTACAAGGATCTTATACTGCAGGTCGGGACATTCTGCTGCAGCAGCATCTACAGCAGCGGCAGTTTCACCGTCTGCGGTGCAGACCACCGCACGGACATTGGCAGCCTTGAAGCGGTAGGCGAAATCATGAGCCTGCAGCTGATTAGTGGCAGGAATGACCACGGCACCCAGCTTGTGCAGAGCCAGTATGGAGAACCAGAACTGATAATGACGCTTGAGAACCAGAATGACCCGATCTCCCCGCTTGATACCGATGGATTTGAAGTAGTTGGCGGTACGAGCGGATTCCCTCTTCATATCACGGAAGGTGAAGCGGCGCTCTGTGCCATCCTCGGACAGATGGAGCATAGCCAGCTTCTCCGGCTTCTCCTCTCCAAGTGCATCCACGATGTCGTAGGCAAAGTTGAAGCGTTCCTCGTCTTGGAAGGCAATGGCTTCAATACCGCCCTCCTCATTCTCGGTAGGCAGTACGAACCGCTGATAAATGCGGCTGCTGTTATCCCGCTTTGTCCGTTCCGGAAGAAGCTCTGTAGGCTGCTGGGAGGGCCTGTGATCCTCGTTGGGGCTGACTACGATAGCGTAGAAGGTACAGTCCTCACCGCCTAAGGCGATCATGCCGTGGGGAGTGGAGCTGTCGAAGAAAATGCTGTCTCCCTCGTGGAGGATCTCGGTGTGCTCACCGATCTGGATCTTCAGAGTACCCTTAATGATCAGATCACATTCCTGACCGTCGTGGGTGGTTAGCTCCATGTCCTCGTGCTCTGCTTCCTCGCTATAGTGGGCGACTACGAATAGGGGAAGGGCAATTTGATTCTTAAAGCCTGCAGCAAGGTTGTAGTGGGTCAAATGTCCGCCCTGATCGATCATCTGCCGATCTCCTGCTCGGGTCAGGGTGTAGGAGCGAAGATTGGGGCTGTGACCTTCGATCAGGTCTGTAATATCAACGCCGAAGCTGAGTGCACAGCGGTAGAGGAAAACGATATTCAAATCGGTTTGACCTGCCTCACAGTGGAGGTATTCTTCTTCTGTAACGCCGGTGCGTTTCGCCATTTCCTTGACAGACAGACCGGTGACTTCTCGCAGCTCCCGAATACGGGTGGCCATTTCCCGAATCTTGAACTCCAGACCGGTCATTTGTTTCTCGTGCATGATGGTCCTCCAATAGAACATATTTCTAAAATCATATCATTTTCTACAAGAAATGTCAACTACTTTTATTTCTTTAAATAAATAAAGAAAATTGAGTCAGGCATCTTGACAAGGACATTTTTCCTGCGTATAATATTATGAATTAAAAGCCAAAATATTGCATTTATCGGGAGTGATACACATGAGAGAGCTGAGAATCAGCGATGTAACCTTGAAGCAGTCTGCCAAGGAGCTGGGCTTGTCCTTTAAGGAGAAAATTGAACTGTCCAAGCTGTTGGATCGGTTGGGTGTGGATGTGATCGAGCTTGAGGCGATTGGCAATCCTAAGATCGACAGCCTGCTGATCAAGTCCATTGCTACAGCTGTAAGGGACAGCGTTCTGGCTGTTCCCGTAGAACTGAATGAGGATAGCATCCGTCTGACTTGGAATGCGCTGAAGACAGCTAAGAGGCCCCGACTGCAGGTCGTTGCAGGTGTTAGCCCCGTAGTTATGGAATATGTATACAGAATGAAGCCGGAGGCTATGCTCCGTGCTGTGGAGGAGAGCCTGCAGCTGTGCCGACAGCTCTGCGAGGATGTGGAATTCGTTGCCTATGATGCCACTCGCTCCGATGGCTTCTTGGAGAAAGCCATCCAAGTGGCATTGGATAAGGGCGCAAGCACCATTACTCTGTGCGATACTGCCGGAGCCATGCTTCCCGATGAGTTTACAGCTTTTCTAAAGGATCTGTATGAGGCAGTGCCTGAATTGCGGGATCGCTGTGTTGCGGTCAGCTGCTCCGATGAGCTGGCTATGGCGGATTCCTGCGCCATTGCAGCTGTTCGCTGTGGGGCAGGGGAGGTCAAGGCTGCTGCTTATGCCATGAACACCTGCTCCCTTGCCAAGATCGCCAGAGTCCTTTCTGCCAAGAGTGATCGGATCGGAGCCTCCTGCCGTGTACGGACCATGGAGCTGAAACGGATAACGGCTCAGATCCAGCGGATCTGCAACGATGGCAGAGGCAGAAGCCCCGGCTACAATGGTCTGAACCAGGAAAATGGGGAGGAGATTATGCTTTCTGTCCATGATGATCCCTCTGTTATCCGTGGAGCTGTGGAGCAGCTGGGCTATAGTCTGGCGGAAGAGGATCATGCAGCGGTTTATGATGCCTTCAGCATCATTGCCTCCAAGAAGGAGCGAGTCACTGCCAAGGAGTTGGATGCCATTGTAGCGTCTGCAGCCATGCAGGTTCCTCCCACTTACATTCTGGAGCAGTATGTGATCACCTCAGGGAACAGCATTTCCTCCACTGCTCATTTGAAGCTGAATCGGGCAGGACAGATCCTTGAGGGTGTCTGCTTAGGAGATGGCCCCATTGATGCGGCATTCCTTGCTATAGAGCAGATCGTAGGGAGACATTTTGAGCTGGACGACTTCCAGATCCAGTCTGTGACTGAGGGCCGTGAAGCCATGGGGCAAACCTTGGTCAAGCTCCGTTCCGAAGGGAAGCTGTACTCCGGTCATGGCATCTCCACCGATATTGTGGGAGCCAGTATTCGTGCCTATCTCAGTGCACTGAATAAGATCGTGTATGAGGAGGAAGGGGTATGAAGCTGTCTTTTTCTACCCGTGGTTGGCTGGATCTGCCCTGGCAGGAGCTGGTGGACACAGCTCTGGATATGCGCTTCGGCGGCATTGAGATCTATAATCTCCACAAAACCGAGCTGCAGCAGAAGGGGGGAGCCTTCCATAAGTACCAGATCACCGCAACTCTGAGAGAGCTGCGGGAGAAGAAGCTGAGCATTCCCTGCTTGGATAGCTCTTGTGATATTTCCACGGAGGAGCTGCAGACCGTATTTGATTTGATTACCGCAGCGAAGATGGCGCAGGTGCCCTATGTGGTAGTCTGTGCTCTGCAGGAGCGGGAAGAGAGGGTATATGAGGCTCTGGGAGAGCTGCTGCCCTATGCAGAGGATCGGGGCGTCAGCCTGCTGATCAAGACCAGCGGCATCTATGCAGACACTGCCAGACTTCGTAGACTGATGGATGAGTTTGCCAGTGACTATCTGGCAGCACTCTGGGATATTCACCACCCCTATCGGGATCACCAAGAGAGTGCGGATACTACCATTAAGAATCTGGGCGCCTATGTGCAGCATGTGCACCTCCGAGATTCCGATGATGCCCACACTTATAATCTAATCGGTGAGGGGACCCTTCCTGTAGAGGATATGATGCGTGCACTGTCCTCTATCAATTATGACGGCTTTATTTCTCTGGAATGGAAGCCGGAGTGGATGGAGGAGCTGCAGGATCGGGAGATCATTTTCCCCCACTTTGTCAATTACATGAGCCGCTTTCTGTCCCCACGGGGGCAGAAAAAGAAGCTCTATTATAATCACGATCACTCAGGTCAATTCCCTTGGAAGAAGGATGAGCTGTTAGACCTGACCTTCTCCCAGATGCTGGATCGAGTGGTTGAGGAATTCCCGGATCAGTATGCCTTTAAGTACACCACATTGGACTATACCCGCAGCTATGAGGAATTCCGTGAGGATGTGGACCGCTTTGCCAGAGCCCTGATATCTATTGGCGTGAAGCGGGGCAGCAAGGTTGCGATTTGGGCAACCAATGTGCCGGCGTGGTATATTACCTTCTGGGCTGCGACCAAGATCGGTGCGGTTCTGGTTACGGTGAATACTGCCTATAAGATCCATGAAGCGGAATATCTGTTCCGTCAGTCTGATACCCATACGCTGGTAATGATCCAATCCTGCCTGGATTCGGATTATCAGGGGATCATCAATACCCTCTGTCCGGAGATCGCCACGGCTCAGCCCGGGAGAGCCCTGCACTGCAAGCGGCTGCCCTTCCTGCGGAATGTGATCACCGTAGGCTTCCGTCAGAGCGGCTGCCTGACCTTCGAGGAGGCTATGGATCGGGCAGATATGGTATCCCGTGAGGAGCTGCAGAGACAGGCTGCTATGGTGCGGCCTAATGATGTGTGCAATATGCAGTATACCTCCGGCACTACAGGCTTCCCCAAGGGAGTTATGCTGACCCACTACAATGTAGTCAATGACGGCAAGTGCATCGGGGATCGTATGGATCTGTCTACAGCGGATCGACTGATGATCCAAGTACCCATGTTCCACTGCTTCGGCATGGTGCTTGCCATGACAGCTGCCATGACTCACGGCACGACCCTGTGCCCCCTGCCTTACTTCTCCGCAAAATCCTCTCTGGCTTGCATCCATCAGGAGAAGATCACCTGTTTCCACGGTGTCCCCACCATGTTCATTGCCATGTTCAACCATCCGGATTATCGGAAGACCGACTTCTCCCATATGCGGACAGGCATTATGGCAGGTGCTGGCTGTCCTCCCGAGCTTATGCGGCGTGCAGCACAGCCCGATGAGATGAACATGACCGGTATTGTCAGTGTGTACGGACAGACAGAATCCGCTCCCGGCAGCACCATGTCTGCTTGGGACGATCCTCTGGATCTGCGTTGTGATACCGTAGGCTATGCCTTCCCCCATGTGCAGTGCAAGATCATTGACCCGGAAACCGGGGAAGAGGTTCCTGACGGTGTCAACGGGGAATTCTGCTCCCGTGGCTACAACACCATGAAGGGTTATTACAAAATGCCGGAAGCTACCCGTTCCACTGTGGATGCAGAGGGCTGGCTCCATTCCGGCGACCTTGCTTGCAGAGACGCAGCGGGGAACTATCGGATCACCGGCAGACTGAAGGATATGATCATCCGTGGTGGTGAGAATATTTACCCCAAGGAGATCGAGGAATTCATATACACCCATCCGGCTGTGCGGGATGTACAGGTCATCGGCGTGCCGGATAAGAAGTACGGCGAGGAGATCATGGCTTGTATCATTTTGAAGGAGCCCAACAGCATCACCCGGGAAGAAATGACGGATTATATTAAAGCCAGCATGGCTCGCCATAAGACACCGAAGTACATTGAATTTGTGGACTCCTTCCCCATGAACGCGGCGGGCAAGATCCTGAAGTACAAAATGCGTGAGGAAGCCGTCCAGCGGCTGAAGCTCATGGGGGATGGCAGCAATACCGCAAAAACCGCAGAAGAGGTGTAATACTACTGTCCAATGAAAAGTGGACACTTTTCATTGGACCTTATGTGCCCTGCTGGGCACATAAGGCGTCTTGTACGAGTTTCTACGCCCTTTCGGGCTATAGAAAGTAGCCATTAAAAATGTCTTTCTAAAGAAACTCAGTATAAGCGGTCTGTATGTAGGCTGTGATCCTTTCATCAGAAATACAAAATACCCACCAAATCGGAAAAACTGCAATGTGCGATCCGATTTGGTGGGTATTTTATGTTCGAAAGAGTAAGAACTGCTTAGCGTCCAGATCCGATGAAGAAGAGGGCGATGGTTCCCGGACCGGAGTGGGCACCGATGACAGGCCCTACATAGCCGATATGGATATCCTTGTAGCCGCAACTGTCCTTGATCATTTGGGCAAGAAGCTCCGCATCCTCACGGCAGTCACCGTGACCGATGAAGATGGTTTGATTTGCAGGGTCAATGGCGGTAGCAGCCATTTTTTCTGCCAGCGCCTTGAGGGAATTCTTCCGTCCTCGAACGGTGGAGACCTTTACAAGGTGGCCCTCGTTATCCACATGGAGCACAGGCTTGATCCCTAAGGCACTGCCAATAAGGGCAGTGGCACCGCTGAGACGGCCGCCACGCTTCAGGAAAAACAGATCATCGACGGTGAACCAGTGGCACAGCTGCAGCTTCAGCTCCTCGATATAAGCAGCAGCTTCTTCTATGCTTGCTCCTGCCAGACGCTTCTTGGCAGTCAGGTACAGCATCAGACCCTGTCCCAAGGCAGCACCAAGACTGTCTACAGTCAGGATCTTCCGCTCCGGGAATTCCTCTGCGAGATCCTGGGCAGCAATACAGCCTGCACTGTAGGTTCCGCTGAGAGCAGAGGAGAAGCCGATGTACAGAATGTCCAGACCCTTCTGAAGGTAGGGGAGATAGGCATTGCGGAACTGCTCTACGTTAATGGCACTGGTCTGAATGTTGGCACCGTCACGGAGCTTTCCGTAGACCTCGGAGAACTTCATACTGCTCTCGTCGGGGCGGTTTTCGTAGCTCTTTCCCTCCAACAGGAAGGTCAGGGGAATCATTTCGATGTCCAGCTCCTTGTACTGCTCCTGAGAAAGATCAGCGCAGGAATCGGTTAATAGAATATACTTGTTCATTTATGCCTCCTTGGTGTAGTAAATGATCATTTCAGCGGTTTGTCGAATAATGGCAGCCTGTTGCTTCTCGTTGATCAGGCCACGGAAGCTCACTCCTCCGGTCAGGAGATTTGCTAAGGTCAGTCCCACCAGCTCTAAATCAATATCGCTGCGAATGGAACCGTCCTTGATGCCTTGAGACAGAGCCAACCGAGCAGGACGGTCTATGTGATCCACATGAATGGAGCCGAACTGCATATAGTCCAAATCGTAGGAAAGTCCTTCTCGCATGGAATAATAGCCGATGTCTTGGAGGAAGTCTACATATTCCGGGTGGGCTTCATAGGTTTCGATATAGGCACGAATAATACGGGCAAAGGCTTCATGACCGGTTTCATTGGGCTTCTGAGCCTCTGCACAGCGGTGGCGGTGCTCTGAGAGGTACTCCTGCAGAAGATGGTTGGCTACCGCAACGGCTATGGCTTGCTTGTTGCCAAAATAGCGGTATACAGACATGGCGGAAAGCAGAGCCTCCTCAGCGATCTCTGCTACCGTTGTTTTGTCGATGCCGTCCCGCAGGAATCGCTTGGTAGCTGCGGCAATAATGGCATTGCGGTTGGTGGTTCTCTCCTGTTCTCTTGTCATGGGGAACTACTTATCTGTTAGTGGGACTATAAATTGTTAGTGATTATAACAGATTTTAAGCAGACTGTCAAGAAAAAATCCTCGAATTTCGCCAAAGGACAAGAAGAAAAAAGGAGTCAAGGCTATTGAAACGACTGCTTGCGAAAATAGAAGAACGCATGGACTTGACGGGGACAGTGGAGGATGATATGATAGGGGAAACCATAAGGGTATCAGAGTTTTTGTGAAACAACTCCAAAGACAAGGGAACTTTTACCTCTTTTCTCCGTCTAAATTCATAAGAAAGCTGCAAGCTGTAGCTGTGATGCGGCGAAGCAAAGTATTACAGGCTTTGCGGCAGAAGGAAAGGAGATAAAACCGTATGAAAAATCAAATTTGGGTCAAGCTTCTCAGCCTTGGACTGCTGATCTGCTTGTTTCTTACAGCCTGCTCCGAGAGTTGGGGACTGCCTGTGACAGCTGCTTATGCTGCCGTGGAGGAGGAACTGGGCAAGGGACAGGCGGTGGCTATGGTTCTCTACGAAAGAGAGTCGGAGGAATTTGAAAACGCCATGAATTTAGGCTTGTACGGCGAGGAAGTGATCATTCTTCCACGCTTCGTGGGCAGCAAGGTTGAGCTGTTCCGGATCTCGGCTCAGGGCTCTGATTCTTTCCGCATGGCTGAAAAGCCCCATCATATAGTGGATGTAGACACGGAAACGGTGATCCGCTTCCATGTCAGTGACTTGGGACCCAATCGGATGTGGTACCTGCAGACAACACTGCCCGATGGACAGTGCTGGGGCACACCGCTCCCATATTTCTGTGAAAGGGACAGGTAAACTTTCTATGTTGGGAAGAAATGGGACGGGAAGGAGCTTCTGCCTGAAAATTGGGGGGAGGAGGAAATCATGACGGAGGCAAAGCCGGTGATTTACCTCTACCCGGAAGAAAGGCAGAAGGTGCAAGTGGAGCTGGACTATGACGGAGAGCTGAGCTGCACCTACCCCAAATATAAGGACGGCTGGTCTGTTACCGCAGAGCCCGATGGTCTACTGACCGATGCACAGGGGAAGCAATACAGCTACCTGTACTGGGAAGGAAAGCGAGAGACGGAATATGACTTCTCTGCCGGCTTCTGCGTGCCGGGTGAGGACACTGCTGCCTTCTTGGAGGGAGCGCTGGAGACCTTAGGGCTGAACCGCCGTGAGGCAAATGAGTTTATTGTGTACTGGCTGCCCCTGATGGAACAGAATCCGTACAATGTGATCTCTTTCCAGAAGGAGAACTATGAGGAGGCTGCCAAGCTGCGGATCTCACCGGAGCCGGACAGCATGATCCGCGTGTTTATGGCATGGTATGGTTCACAGCTGCCTGTTGACCTGCCTACACAGGAATTGATCACAGCAGATCGACAGGGCTTCACTGTGGTAGAGTGGGGCGGAGCAGAGGCAGCGAGAAGATAACTATAGAATGAAACTGAGGTAACGTATGCTGAAGAAAGCCTATTTGGAGATCACCAATGTTTGTAATCTTGCCTGTAGCTTTTGCCACGGAACAGCACGGAAGCCGCACCTTCTGACGGTGGAGGAATTCCGCACCTTGGCAGGGAAGCTGCAGGGAAAGGTAGAATTCTTATATTTCCACCTTATGGGAGAGCCTCTGCTTCACCCGGAGCTGAGTGCCTTTATGGAGATCGCCGACGAGCTGGGCTTTCGGGTGATCCTGACTACCAACGGCAGTCTGCTGGGCAAGAGGGAGCAAGAGCTTCTGGATGCCCCTGTCCTGTATAAGGTCAGCATTTCTCTCCACTGCTATGAGGTCAATCAAATGGGCATGAGCCTGAGAGAGTATTTACAGCAGTGCTTCTCCTTCTGCAGGAAGGCATCTGACAGGGGGATCCTGTCGGTTATGCGTCTGTGGAATCAGGGAGGAGCGGATGCACTGAATGAGGAGATCTTAGGGCAGATGCGCAACTTCTTCTCGGAGCCGTGGACGGATACCTATTCCGGCAGTCGCTTGGCTCCCAAGGTGTTTCTGGAATGGGGACAACGCTTCGACTGGCCGGACCTTCAGGCGCCGGAACAGAGCGGTTCTTATGGCTGCTATGGGCTGCGGGATCAGGTGGGAATCCTCTGTGACGGAACAGTGGTTCCCTGCTGTCTGGATGCAGATGGAGGGATCCCCTTGGGGAATCTCTTTGAGCAGGAGCTGGATGAGATCCTAAACTCGGATCGAGCCCTTACACTGAAGCACTCCCTACAGAACAGACGACCCTGCGAGGAGCTGTGTCGCCGCTGCGGCTACGCAGGACAGAAGCACTATTGACAGAAAAATACCGTATTATGCTATCACCTTTCGTAAGCTTACTACCCAATATGGTATTGCTCGCAAGCAAAAGACTGCACCGTGCGTAGGGGCGAAG